>JBBKWP010000069.1:0-17710 GCA_037968995.1 Candidatus Xenobia bacterium | reverse complement strand
TTCCCAGCGTCTTCTAAGCGCGCTGCCGGGCCCTTGCTTGAGCCCTGGGTCTGTTGCAAAATGAATCCACCATCGGTCTGCTTGTAAGTCGTCGTCTTCTGAACGCGGTGTGGAAGAATTGTTAATGTCTGGCCTGACATAGAGCCCGGGAAACGAGCTGGTTTCTTGTATCTCAAAGGACTGAACCTCCTTAGTCTCCGGGTCTACGTGGAGGACCCCGCTAGAAACGAAGTTCTGCTCTCGCCGAACCTCCCCCGCTAACTGGTGTTTCCTGCGATTCAGATCCAGCTCTGTATTGTCAAGCTTTGCGACCTCCGAGAGGTCGTTTTCGAAAGACGTGAGCCGAGAATTGGCTCTCCCACGGTCATGAGTGTCATTGACTTTAGTCCTCATCGCTATTGCCGCCCCTTTGTTCGAGGCTGACCCAGGATTTCTCAGACGAGTTGGTCGCGTTGTTACGGGGGTGTTATGCAGAAGCGATTCTTCAGACCCAAACCCGAGACGAAGGCGACCCCTTCGGAAATTGAACCGACTCTGTACGACGATCAGCCCAGCCCTCGGCCCAGCGGGCTTCGGCAAGGAACTTGTCCAGAGGAGTCTGATTTGACCGTGCACGGGCTCTATCTTGAGATTCTGAGCCTGACAGAATCCGTCGATACGAACTCCCCGGGCGGCCGTAGGATGATGAGCATCATTGGAACCTTCGCGGAATTTGAGCGCGACATGCTGCGAGAGCGTACACGGAACGGTTTGATCGCCGCTCGCAAGCAGGACCGAGTAGGCGGACGCCCACCTAAATTCAACTCAGAACAACAGATCGAGATCGTGTCTTTGGTAACTTCTGGCAAGAAGACCTGTGCCGATGTCGCAAGGCTGTTCAAGGTCCATCCATCGACGATTTCTCGTCTCGTTCGGAGTGCCACAGACGCTCCTTAAAAGGGTTTTACGTTCCGTTGCTCCTCAGACCCAGTTTACTTCCCAAAATCCCGCTACGACGTCATTTTTGAGCTTAACCGAACACGGATGAAAGGTTGAACCTTCAGAGCTTAGCCTCCAGCCATTTATAGATTTCCTTCCAGAGTTTGCGTTGATTCTCGCGTCCTGTGACAAAGTGCTGCTCGTCTGGGAAGTACAGGAATCTCGCGGGCTTCTTTTGGCGTTCGAGGGCTGTGAACATCGCTTGGGATCCCGTTGCATCGGGCCGGCCGGAGACGAGCAGAAGAGGCGCGTCGACCAGGTCGGCTCGGTAAACGGGAGAGTTGCGCGTCCAGCGTTCGGGATTCTCCCAGGGAGGGACACCCATGTTTCCCTGGCCCGGCTCCCCCCAGTTGTAGTAGATGTGTTTCCAGAGGAGGATCTCCGACGGTCGACGCTCCCAGAAATGCCCTGGGAACTGCAGGTACCAGGCCGCCCGGTCCGAGATTCCCGAGAAGGCCATGGCGGTTGTGATCGGGGTTGACGAAGCGGCGATTTCCATGGACAGGTTTCCGCCTCCACTGTGTCCGGCCACAGCCAACCTCGAGCGGTCGATCCAGCCGGAGGCCTCTAGTGGGACCAGTGACTGTTGGAAAGCAGAAATCATAGCCTGCGCTGGTTCGTTGTCGGCGGAGCCCAGGCCATCAGTCAGGTTGCCGCTGGGATGCTCCGGCAGAATCGAGGGCAAGTAAACGGCATAGCCCTTCGCGGTGAAAAGACCTGGGTGATAAGGGTCATAGTCGGAGAGGTCAAAGCTATAGGGCGGCTTCTCATCGTAGCTTTTGCCTGGGTAGACCCAGCAGACGACAGGATATCCCGCCGAGGGCTTCTCGACCTCTGCTGGAGGCAGCAGCAACCAGTGGTGGCTTCCATCCTCGCCTTGCAAGTGTAGCGGCCGACCGACCTCGACGTCTTTCCACGATGGGTCATTCGACCAGAGCGTTTCTCCCGCGGCTTTGATCTCCCAGAAGCTTTGGCTGACCTCAAGACTTGGTTTGGGCTTTGGAACCGATGGGCCGAGCGCTTTGACAGATTCTATGTTGGTCGCAGAGATCTGCCAGAGCTCCTCAGGTGCCTGCACGGACAGGGTCGCACCATCCTTCACCCAGGCCAAAGTGATCGGTTGATTCTGTTGCGGCTTGAGCACCTTGTGCCCTCGTTTTCCGGTCTCTAGGTCCAGCAGTCCGGCCTCACACGACCAGTTCTGCCAACCGAAGGTCTTGGGAAGGGTGGGGAAGTCGTGGAGTTTCAACCAACCGACCACCGGATGGCTGGGAGAAACGGTCACGTCGAAGTAGTTCCCCTCGTCGAGAGTTCTGGACTCACCTGTGCGAAGGTCGTGAAGGACTAGTCGCGACACGGGATCGAAAGCTACGTTCAAGGTGTCTATCGTCAGCATGGAATCGTCGGGAAGCGGAATGGATTCTCGGTAGAGAAAGCGCCCGTCGGAGGTCCAACCGCTGCGAAAGAAACCTTTATCTGTCCAGCCAAGGTCCACCACGGTGTCGCTGTCACGCGAGAAAAGTCGAAATCGGAAAGCATCACCTTCGGGCACCGCGGTGACCAGCCAGGATCCGTCGGGCGAGTAGGACACGAATTCGGCGGCCTCGCCCAGAGAGCGCGGCGCGCGGCCTTTTGACCAGACAAAGAGTTCGCCAACATTGACCAATCGACGATCAACGGTGAGTTCTTCGTTGTCGTTGAAGCGCGGCTCTATGATATAGGCTACTTCATCTCGAGATGAGACGGCATGGGTCGCGGGGCGCTTTTGCAGGATAAACTCCTCCAAAACGAGCGGTCTAGCGAGCGCCGAAACGGAACAAGAGATGAACAATAGGATCAACAAGAGCAGCGGCCGCCGGAGCTTTCCGCTGCTCGATCGGCCCGATTTGAACATCACATTCATAATTTACTTCTCCTTTTCGTATGTTGTCTGTAACAACATTGAGCCAGCGGTCTCAACTTGGTAGTCGCGGCCATCATTTTGTGGAATACCGTCTACCTTGATCGGGCCGTCACGTTCCTCCAGAAGAACCAGGAGATCGATCAGAATCTACTTACCCACCTGTCGCCGCTTGGATGGTCACACATCAATTTGACCGGAGACTATGCCTGGAATCAAGACGCGATTCCCAAAAATAGCGGATATCGGCCATTGAGAGCGGGCCGAGATCCTTAACGTTGTAAAATTTCCGTTTCGTGATGTCACCCCAGCTTCGATGAGCTGACTCGGTATTTCTATTTGGACGGCACTGATCAAGCTGTGAGTGGCAGCAAGCGAGGCGACCATAACCGCCTCGGATTCGCACTCCAGCTCTCAACCGCCCGTTTTCTCGGAACATTTCTCGAAGACCCCGTGGCAGTACCGAGTGCCTTAATCGAGACGCTGGCAAGACAGAGATATTGTTTTCGTGATTGGACCGACCCCGCTGTCGGTTTTCGTCTGAGCCGCTGGCTCTACGCTCTTTGGGCGGGCCTAATTGGCTGACACCTGCTCCTCAAATTGCCGGGCCATTCCAAGACGCTAGAGTCTCCTGAATAAGCCGTTTTAGAACATCACCTTGATCGGTGCGGGGTGGTCAGCCACCCATCGTCGTGCAAGGTCCAGTCACTCTCTCTCACTGCATCTCCAGCAAGCGCGCTTTGACAGCTTCAGCTTTCATCTTCTCCACAGGCGTTGGGTTATGAAGCAGGATGTGGTCCACCACCTGTTCAGTCATCACTGCGTTCCGCGACTCCAAAAACCGCTGGGCTAGCTCAAGCCGAAATTGATGCGGATGTTCCGCAATCTCTGAAGCGTAATCTCCCACGACGGCGAATCGCATCGCGTCATTCAACTTCTCGTTCTCGACTGCCCACTGTATACGCTGGTGGACCTTACCGAAAAAAGATTCATCGAGTATATGCCGATTGTCATTCATCACGCGTTTCCAGTCTGATTCGGGCTGAGTAAACATTTCTCGCAACATATCCACCGTAGATGTGTTAGCAAAACCCGCCGTCACAAAATTCGCGAAAATGATCGCGCACACACACCAGCAACGAAACTTCATAGCTTAAACCTCCAGTAAATTTCTTATTCCATCGTTCTAACGATACCCTGGTAGAGTACCCCCGCATTTTACGTGCAACTAAGAAGCTTTCGCAGAAGCCTCTAGCAAAGTAACGTTGTCACTCTACAAGCAGAGCCTACGATGAATCTTCGGCGAGACTGCAAATTCTTGCGGAATTGTTAATTCCAAACCCATTCTTCTCGCGCAACCATCCATACTCTCTTTCTGCGAACCTTTCTAGGAACCTGAAAAAGTGCGATGTGGTGCAATACGGAACTCTCGGTCCACGGTCAAAGCTGCGCTGGATCTACGCATCGTTGTGTCTGCAAAGCGATGACCTTCTGAGATCGCGGGTGGCGAAAGCTCGAGTGCAGGTCGACGTCACACCGTCCGGAAACGTTGTGCGCAAGGAGTGGGGAAAAAACATGACCATAAATCGAACAGCGCTGCTGCTACTAGCAATTCAGTATCTTTTCACAAGCGTTTGTACCGCCGACGAACCATCACCATCGTCCTATGTAGAGCACAACCGCGGGACTGTGTCCTTCGATGTCTCGATGCCCATCGACGCCACAGGTTTTACCCTGCAAGGCAAGAATTTGAAGGGTGGCGATGTCCAGTTTATCAATCGCGGAAGCTTCATAGCCCCTCGCTTGGCCCACGAAGTCGGTGAGGTTCGTCTACCAGTTGTAACCTCGCCAGACGGTAAACCACTCATAACGACAAAATTTGACTACCAGGCCGTAAAGTTCATCGACCCGATCGGCATCGACAATTTCTTCATAAAGGTCGGGATGGCGAATCGCACCCAGACGGTGGATGGGCTTGATCCGAAGGTCTTGAAAGACGGAACTTACACTTGGCGGGTGCCGATCTTTGCGGCGGGCAAAGAGAGCGATACGGTCGACGGCCAAAGCAGCAACTATCAATTCATGCAAGTGGGTATGACCGGTGGCCCCGCGAGCAGCAACGTGGAGTACACACAGGAATTCTACTTGTACTCCCAAGCCGACGGGGACACGCCGATCCCAGGACATCCAGTAAGAACCGTAAGAGAAGGCGACATCTTGCCAAAAGCGCGAACCGCTTTCTTTACCGGTCACGCCGACGGCCTTTGGGGAGGCGGAGGCGCTGACCCTTACCGAACCGTCACGGGCCAATTCACCGGTTCAACCACGACATTCCCCGGGGGGCCTCACCTCGACTATGAGTACGGCACCTTGCAACTGCCCACAGTACAGACTCCGTGGAGCGCATCACCAGACGATCACGGCCTTTTCGAAGGAAAACGTGTGCCCGGGATCGTCAATGCTCGTATCGACTCCGAGATCAACTATACGGGACAGAAAATGCGCGTGCCGCTCAACGAAAACGTCAATGTTTACGCGGTGTCCGGCTCCATGTATCGGAAGCTGATAACGGACAATCTTCGCTATGTCTGTGGCAGCAACGTTTACCTAAAGAATATTCTCCCACCCGACGACTGCTTGAAAAAGAGCTACTTACCCGGCGGATACGCCGCCCCGTTTTTCGCCGTGGGCTACGAAATTCAAAGAGGACCAACGCTCTTTTCGGCACGCTATATCTACCTGCCAGGTGCAGAGAACTCCAATCGGCTCGCTTGGCGAGATGCGTCGGACACTGAGATTTACGCTGTGAGTGCATCAGGCGAAGAGAACGTAAGCCAACCGAGCACTGAAGAGATAACGAAGGCACTCAACGACGGGCTGGATGAGATTCGAGAAGTGCCCGGCCTTTATGAACTGCTCGGTCAACAGTTCTTCACGGAGATACTCGAGAAGAACGGGATGTGACTCGACTCTCTCATCACTTACCGAACCAACACGCGGACTCTGCCGACAAGCGGAAGCGAACGGATCCAGCACCAGCCCGTCTTCTTTAACCCTTTCGACAAATCGCTGCTAAACGTTGGGCCATCAATCGTCCCAAATCGTCCTGTCGTTGAGCAATCTTCGTTTCCAACTCTCCTTGTGAAATGAGGGAGTGTCGAATGAGCGAACCACAATATTCCATATCTTTCGGCCGCCCGCTGCCAACTTGCTGTACGCGATGTCCATAGGATGGAGACACCAACCGGTCACTCCGTTCGTATTCTCATTCCTGACCGACAAAAGACGCGATTCCCAATCGTCAGGCAATACCGCAGTCGTTGGCCCAACACCATGCCCGTAGTAGCCGAACGTTTGATGAAATGGCGACAGTTCTCCGATCGTTCCATCGATGAGCGTAGAAAGCTCCGGCTGTTCTTTGACATAGAGATCGGCCTTTTCCGATAGCAACAATTCACCGGGAGCTTCGGGGATGCTCCCCAGAATCGCCTGACTCCCGATGATGATCAACTCGCTACAGTTCGTAATCGCTCCAGCAGCTCGAATGACATGCTCGAGTTGATGTCTCTTCATGAGGTCACCGGAAAAAACTTCCACCGTTCCTGCGGAGACAAGATACCAACAAATGGCGAACTCTGTCGCAATCTTTGACCTTCATCCGATTCTTCCAACAGCACCTCTCGAATTTGGGGCCATGACCCTTTCAGGATTTGCTGCCATTCGCGGTAAGCATTAGCCTCTTGCCCTTCCGCCCAATCCCGAACACCCGCAAGCAGGCTAGGATCATTATCAATCTTGTCAGCCACCGCTTGTGACAGCGCAAGACTTCTAAGATCGGTATCTCGGTGAGAACTCATAATGGAAAATTCTCGGTCCGCCCGACCAGGGCCTCTGCATTTGACGAAGCTCTAGAAGGAGCCAAAACTAGGAGCTACCGTTCATTTGGAGAGTACCTCGGGGCAAACGCAGTCTCGAATCGACCAATTTCAGCAAAGTCCGGACCTAGTCAATCTGAGTATCTTCGACCCCTAACTTCTCCAAAAGTAAGCCGTGGGAAGAAGTTTTGGGAAAAGGAGAGGGCAAGGTGGGCGTTTTGGTTGTGCTCCAAGGCGGGGGCGGCAAGGACTAGCCTACATCGAAAGCCTTCTGGGACGGGTCAAAAAAGAAAGGGAAAGCGCTAGAGGCGATGAGCGCGCCCACCACGTCGCGGTCAGGATCGTCCTCTGAGCTGTAAACGAGCTGCCCGTCTTTATCGATGCGATCACGCATGGGGTGGTCTTCGGGAAAGTATCGACTTCTTACATGCTAGAGCGGCGGCGTGCTGGTCTTCTCAGATGGAGATCACATCCGGCCTCAAGGTGTTCAGACAGCGGCTCAACAGAGTGCACACACGTTCTGCCTCAAGGAGCGCCGTCATTTCAGGTTGGAAGTTGACGTTAGATTTCTCCAGGTGACCCTGGGCCACGGCACCCAACTTTAGAATTCGGTCTCCCGGCACGCCATCTCGCCTAGCCCCGACACTATCGGTAACTTCGTAAAGTCCTCCGCTGAGGGGTCGCAGATTGGATGGGAAGTCGAAGGCTACCAATTTGAATTGGCCCAGCACATCGGGATTGCCGTCGTCGCTTTCGTTGCTGATACCACTGACCTCTCCGGTGGCATCGATTCGAATATTGGAGTAGCTGCGGGGAATCTTAACCCCTATCGGATACCCCGCGGATGTCGTTAGCTGAGTGGTCCTGCCGTTGTAATGAAAATCACCGGCCCTAGTGTATGACGTTTCGCCGTTGGGCATCTCGACCTTGAAAAACCCCTCTCCCTCAATTCCAAGATGAAAGGGGTTGCCGGTCTTTTGTAGAGACCCTTGGGTGTGGACTTCCTGCAGCCAGGGAGCCTGGTCTGGGCTGGTCACCACGACCTTCTTCTTGTAACCCGTCACCTGATGGCTCTCAATGTTCTTACGATGGGCCTCTAACCCAATGAGTTGGGTCTCCAGGGCCATCGAGAGGCTGAGCCCAAGTTCAGTCTTTCTACCGTGAATCCGAGTTATTCCGCGATCCCTCGTCACTGTGTTTCCATCTCGAACAAGAATGGACTCCACCAATTGACTGACTCTGCCAGCCACTTGAATCTCTCTTTCGGGTGAGTATCCAGCCCCTAGTTGCGTGCCCAAACCAAGGCCCAGTAAGCCTATCATGACATGCCATGCATACTTCTTCATAAACGCCTCCTGTTAACACTATGCTCGTTTCTGATGACAGAAACGCCAACACTTTGTAACAGGAAGGTGAACAGTCCTGACCGGTCTCAGGAGTTAAACTCAAGTAACCACGGCCCCGAGTTCAGCTCGATTTCAAAATCGCCCCCGGCAGCGGGCACTCACTTGATATCGGAACTCCCAACCCAAATATCCACAAAGACCCCTATTCGAACAATGTGGTCCAACTCTTCGCCGACAACAGCCGAGAGTCGTCGACGCGCTGGCCGACGACGAGCAAGGAAAGCTCATCAACTCCGTCCGCCTGGATGACGATGAGTCCCGGTACACTGTTCTCCGCCACGCAGTAGCCGGCAACGCCCCCGGCGAAGTCATAGAGAAGCTGCCCTCGGCCGGCTCTTTTCGCACCGCGCGCTGTGTAGCCAACAAGCGTCCGGTTGACATCGCCAAACGCCTGGGCCACACCGCTTTAATTTCCTTGCTGGAGCCGGAACTGAAACACTCGGTTGCTCCGGACAAGCTCGCCAAGATCCAGGCTTTTTTTCATAAGCTCATACTTCGCAAAGCCCTTTCTCCGGCACAAGAGATGCGGCTTCCCTCATTAGAAGTTTTGCTGGAGCAAGAAGACCCGACGATGACTTTTCAAGTTCCCTTCGGTGTCTTCGTCTATCGGTTCCAACGACTCAGCTTCCCCATCGCGATCGACGTAGAAAGGGAAGAGCCGGTCCTTCTGACCAGGAGCTATCAGAGTATGGGCGAGGGATTCGAGCGCCACTGGGTGGTGACACCGTTCGGGGGGCCATAGTGTCGGAGTTCGATGGGGGGGCGGATTAGAGAATTTTGGCGGATCCTACGGGTGTCCGCGGATAGAGTTGGCGGTGCCAGATCATTTGGTTGGGAAGAGCCGAAAGTGCTACAGCGGTTCCGCGTGGGTCAGCCACTCCTCGGGAATCCCCTCGCGAGCGCAGAGCACAACGATGCTACCCACAATGGCGCAGGTCGTGTCCATGTCACCTTCACCGGCCACGGTGGCCCAAAGCGCCTCGGGATAGCTGTCGAGATGCCGTGCGGCACACCAGAGAGCGAAGCCAATCGTGTCCTGGGAGGTTATCCTTTTACCAGAACCCAGCAGAGCTGCAGCCTCCTCGGGCTCTCGGTACAGGGGGAAACGCCGGGCGAGATCCAAGTTGCGGCGAGTCTCGCCCTCAGGCGTGTGCGACCAGGCCCAGTCCAGCATCGCTGGACCGTCAAGCGTTTGCGCTTCGGCAGCCCAGGCGGCCGCGGCCGCTACGGCCAGGGCACCGGCCTGTCCTTCAGGGTGGGCGTGGGTAACGGCCGCCGACCGTCGGGCCTGCTCGAGAACCCACTCGATGTTGCCGGAAAAATAAGCGCCCACGGGGCCAACTCGCATAGCTGCTCCGTTGCCGTAGGAGCCCTTCCCCTCAAAGACTCTGCCAGCGACTTCTTGCCAGGGAGCCTCCTGGCCAATATCGTGCAGAACGCTATGGGCCATGGATCCGTAGCCGCGCACAGGCTCACGAAGATACTCCTCGGCAAAGAGACTCGCCAACTCGTCGGGTAAGATCTCCTTGTGACGGTCCAGGCAAATAAGAACGGAACGGCCCATGGCGGTGTCGTCTGACCAGCGCCAGGGGGACGGCGACAACTCCTGGGATTGGACACGCTTGAGCAAGTCCTCTTTCCAGAAAAAGGAGCCTCCGAACGCGTCCCCTACCCACAAGCCTGTCAGGCTCCGCTCAGCTCGCTCGAGTCCCTCCAATGGGATTCTCTCCAATGGAAGTCGGCTCGTATCCAAACCAAGCTCGAGAACACGTTGGCAGACAGCCTCGTACCGCTGGATTTCCCCTTTTCTAAAAAAGCAGTGAGCAGCGTGGTGAAACCAGACCCGTGCGAAGCCCTCGGCGTCGCCACGTTCGTGCATTAACTCGGCTCGGGCCAAGTAGGCTGGTGCCCCCTCCTTTGGAGCGAGACGCGTCAGTTCCTGATAGTGCCCAATACCATCCTTGAACTCACGTTTCTGAAAAAAGCAACCACCAAGTCCCAAGTGGGCACGCCAGTCACCAATGTTGTGCTGAAGAATTTTTCGATAGACAGCTATGGCTTCGTCTACTCTACCCTGAGCTAGCAAGTCCTCAGCCAATTTGTGCATGGTCATTCTCCTCCCACCAAACTTCGAGACAGGGACAACTTTTCATCTGCAGACTCTTGGACCACCGGGTACAAGAAGCGCAACGGGTTTCGTCAGGGACTACCCTCCGATGGGTGTCCGGTGACAGAACAACATCGGCGACCCGCACATTCGCAATGTGGGGGTCTGAGGTTGTTTGGCTCGATGGTGACTGGGAATGAAGCCCGTGGTTATGGTGTTCCTCTTGGGTGACACTTTTGAGTGTGTGTTTGGTCTCCAGAGATTGGGGACCGGTGGGGGACTAGATTTCACCCGAGTTGGCAATTATTGCCAATTTTGATAAAATCGCCTTAGAAGAATTAGGAGCATTGATCGTGCCAACAAGAAATATCAATTTAACTGACCACTACCACGACTTCGTCGACGTCCAGGTTGGTTCCGGCCGATTCAAGAATGCCAGCGAAGTAATGAGAGCGGGCCTCCGTCTACTCGAAAATGAAGCGGCCGAACAAGCCGAAAAACTAACGGTTCTGAAAAAACTGGCTAATGAAGGTTTCGACGATCTCGACCAAGGTCGGGGAACCCAACTGGAGACTCAAGAGAGCATCTCCGCCTTCGTGTCCGAACTCGGGCAACTAGCTCGAAAAAGGGCCTCCAGTTAGTTTCGAATATTGAAAGTTACGATAGCCGATTCGGCCAGGCATGACATCGAAGAAATATTGTTCTGGAGTTTTGAAAATTTCGGCGATTTGGCCTGCCAACGGTACGAGATATTACTGACTCAGGCGTTACTAGACTTAAGCGAGAATCCCGAACGGCTAGGTAGCAAAGTGCGGCCTGAACTTGGTCAAGGTGTGAGGACTTTTCATATTTCTCTGAGCAAGGACAATGCGGAATCTAAGATAGGTAAGGTCCGACGTCCACGACACTTCCTAGTATACAGAATTCGCTCTGCCGACCACTTAGAGATCGCTCGAGTGCTCCATGATTCCATGGATCTGGTACGTCACAAAACGTAATCTGCGCCGGACTCTAAACTACGCAATGAACAGGTCACCCGTATATCGAGAATCGAACACAAGGCCTGAGACCGCTACCCGTTCATCCTCTTGAATCTCGCCCTCTTTTTTTAGGTAGCCTACGCCGGGCCCATGCTCATGATGAGCCAAAACCGTCAACGCGATAAGGACCGATTAGCGGCCTCCATCGATCATCAGGCGGACTTGAAGGCCGATCTCGAACTGGCACTATTGAACCGAAAAATGGGAGACCTTGAGACGAAGTTGCACTCCCATCTCGGCCAGGTGTCTCTGTCCGAAGTTCCCGGCAAAGCAGGGTGAGGCCGCAGCCAACGCTTTCCGAATTGTTTAAGGGGGGCTCGCTACTGTATAGACAATGATCATTTCCCGACAACTCCCCAGTTTCGATGCGCGGACCTTCCTGCCCGCCCTAAAGGAAGAACTTCAGGCGCAGGGCTTCACCGGGGATCACGTTTTGCTGCGTTCCGTCCAGGCCGACCGAGCCGACATCGCCTTGCAAACAGGAACAGACCGCGACAGCCACAGTCAGATTTTCGATATTCCAACGGCCGACTCTAGTGCCGAAGTGAGAGCCGAATTTGGAGTGCCCGACCAAGCCGTCACCTACCTCCACGATGTTGATTTGTCTGGTCCCACCTCCATGGTGCGCAACGTGGGGAATCCCGTATCGTTCAATTCCAAACTAGATGAGAGTGAGCAGGCCGGTCTGAACTGGGATTCGGCCTACCTCGTCTACGACCCCGCCGGACTCAAGCCGGCGCCCAATGCCCTGGTGGAGTATTGGTTTCAGAAGAATCCAAAGGATGCTCTGCTGGCAGTTTTTACCCACGAGCCCAAGCCACCCGAGCCTCGGGGTTCCTTAGCCGAAGAGTTGAAAACTCTTCTTGGTTAGCCATTCGGGGAAGCGATGAGGTCCGTTACAGAAATCCAACCGACCTCGGCCTTGATGTTGGTGGCGATATGGCTCACCCTCCCGTTCGGGCCCGGGAACTAAGCCCCCTCACCCTGGAGATTTCCGACCAGCAGGCGGACCTCAAGTTTGGTCTCAATCGCCCTAGAATCGCCTACTCGGCGGACGGTCTCCTGGAGGGATACCAAAAGCTTCACCAATCGGCTCCCGAAACATCATTCAGTCGCGCGTTCGCGCAGGCGAATTGACGCTAAAGCTTTCCACTTTCCTCGAAGCCGGATTCGACCAGCGGTACGTCCTGGAGATCATTTTGCTCTTGGCGCAGAAAGTGAGGAGTAACTACACAAGTCACATGGCCGAGACCTCCCTCGATCAGCCCTTTCAAAGATTTGCTTGGGAAAAGAAGTGCACCGCTCACGCCTAGAGCGTAGCTATTGCCACTTTCCCAAGGGCCATACGTGGAGAGGCGAGAACAGACAGATCCATGCCCAGACCTGAACTTTTCGACTGGTCGGAGTTCGCAATGAGGATACCCGAAAGTACCACCTCTACCTCACCAATGTTCCACGGGAGCGTCTGACACCGGATGACGTCGCTCGGGTTTACGCGGCACGCTGGGAGGTCGAGTTGCTCTTCAAGGAACTGAAATCGGCATACCGGCTTGATGAGATGCCCTCTTCAAAGCGTCACGTTGTTGAATCTCTCGTTTATGTGGCGATTCTCACCCTAACCGTCAGCAGATTCCTCCTGTTCGCTCTTCGAAGACGATTGCAACTCTCAAAACGGAGGACACCTGAGCGCAGATGGGCTGCCGTCCTCAAGACGTCTGCCCATCAGCTACTGAGCCTCCTCGTGGACCCTCGTCCACACTATCAGAGGTGGAGACACTTGACGGACTTCCTTGCCCACGAACTGGTCGACCCCAACATTGGGAGAACTCTGAACCTACGCGGCGTAGGGGCTTAACCGATCACGGATGGAGGCAAAATGAGTATTGGCGCTAACCAGCAGGGACGAGATGGTGGGCTGGGGGCCAGTGCAGACACTAGCCGAAATCAAGGGCTCAGATTACTGTATGTTTCATCCCCAGGGCCGCCTCTTCTACACCCAAGATGGGAATCGCAGAACCAGAGTTTGGCGTATACTGGACTAGTTTCGCAGCCAACTCCCTAGAGAAGGTGGACGGAGGAGGGGTGGAAGTTGTTGTACCTTGAGATTTCTATGGGCCAACCTAACATTGGGAGGCGCCGAAGGCGGCCTTCAATCTAGAAGCTCTGATCTGGATATGCTACGCTGAGCGAGTGAAGAAGCGTCGAAAGAATTGCTCGCTCCCTGTCTTTGAAGCAGCATATCGACTAAAATATGAGAGCGCATCAAGTCTCGATGTGCGTTTGCTAGGGGTAGTGTGTTCTGAAAGTCGTAGAAGTTAGTAGGAAGAATGACTGGAGTCTCCCCCCTAATGTTGCCGCGAACCGAGTCCAAAGAGTTATCGAATGGGCACTTGAGAAAGGGGGACGTTTCCATACGGTCGATTTCTCAGAGTATGCCCCGGACCTGGTACTTGATACCCACATCGTGGTCGTAGAGGCCGGCTATGAAGTGAGCCTTCAGCTTCGAGAGGGAGAGCAGATTCTCGAGACCCATTATCGGGATGGCTCAAGCCTCTTGGAGGTCATTCATCGAGCCGCCTCAGTATTCGACGCGCCGGGCTGCGTCGATCACGCAGACCATCTCAGACGTTTCGGGAAGAAGCCTCCGCATGTTAAGACACCCGATACGTCTCATATCCCTGACAGTTTGCGGATGGCTCTGAAGGAGACGGCTGAGTCTGAGGACCGTGATGCCTGGATTCAAATCCTGGGCCTGTTGGGAGACCCTCCGGAAAAGGAAGCTCTTTACGGTGAGCTTTGCAGTCCCGAAATCTGTTTGAGTCTTTGGCTTTCTCATCTTGAATTGAGCGTTGAAGCAGAGAGTTTCCTTCGCCGACAATCGGGGAGCACTTTCGGCGAAGATCCCGTTATTATGTTTGCCTTTGGCGAGGAGCAAAAAGGTAAAGGAAAATATGGGCCTGCTGGTTTGATCTACCACTACGCCAGAGAGAACGCTCGTAACGCAAGAGAACCTAGACTTTACGTCAATTTTTCCCATTGGGCCAATTACCGTTTGGGCGAGGTAGGTAGCTGGACTCCTTAGTTAAGATGGACGGAGGAGGGCAGGAAGTTGTTGCCCCTTCCCATCGCCTTGTTCTTGGGCTAGGGAATGCCGATTCAACTGCGCGCCTGAAGACAGGTCGGCTACCCAGCCATTAGGAGAGGGGCTATACCCGGACTCGCTCAAATTTCGACTTTCTTGCTTGAGACACCTGCTCCGCTACCTCATGCGTTCCCCCGTTAGTTTCAACCGCCTCACCTACAACGATAGGACCGGCCAAGTTACGATGCGACTCAAGCGCGAGCAAGTCAAGGTCTTCCCCCATGCCTTGGATTTTTTGGCTGCCTTGTCACGCCATGTGCCAAAGAGGCGGCAACAAACTGTCACATACGCAGGCCACTATGCCAATGCCTCTGGCAATCTGAGTGGTAAGCCGGAGGAGCCCGAAGAAGAGGACAAGGAGAACCTCACTTCCACAAAGCCAAAGCGGTATATACCTTGGAACGTCTTGGTGTTTAAATCCTTTCCGGTTGACCCGGAATTGTGTCCAAAATGCCACGAAAGGATGGACCGAAAAGAACCCGTCTACAAGGAGCCGAAACTCAGTGAGCTACTCAAGAGGTTGAAGATAGGTCACTATCCAGAACGTCCGCAGCCGAGAGCTCCGCCTCCGACCAATCATGTCATCGGAACTCCCAACCCAAATAGCCACAAAGACCCCTATTCGAACAACGTGGTCCAACTCTTCGCCGACAACACGATGGACCGAAGCGGTAACGGCTTCGCCTTGCAATGCCCTCCAGGCTGGTAGTGTGCAAGCGGACCGTGGCGAGCATCGCTATTGGCTAACGACGGCTCAAGCCGGGTAGGAAACACCAACTAAGTCCCAGTCGTGAACTCTCAGGCGTATACTCGGACCACTACGAAAAGGCGACCCCGAATTCCCCAAAAACGGACAGATTTCCGGCCAAAACCGACCTTGAAGCCTGGTACGTCAAACCCAAATTTGACGTATCGACTTCCTACATGCTTACGTATGAAGCGCTCTTCTCAACTGGCAAGAGTGCACGGGAAGTGTCACTCACTTTCAGTTTTGGTCACGGCCTGTAAGCCCAAACCCGTCAATATTTTGACAAGTTCACCTGGACCCAGTTTCGCCCAATTGAAAGACTTGGGAGTCCGCCGAATTAGCGTGGGGGGTCCTTGCCAGAGTGGCCTGGGGGGCTTCTATGCGAGCCGCTAAAGAACTACAAGAATTCGGAACATTTGGCGAGTTGGGAGCAGCCGCAAAAATGTCTGAACTCAATGGTTTTTTTAAGACTGATTGGATGTCTCGTCTCTCAGCTACTCTCGACGCTCAATAGTCAGATTTCTCGGCTGACGGGGTCTATTCCACAATTTTGCGCCTCTGGTCCACCATGTCTTCAGCGCTCTTACTTAAACGGATGGTGACTTTGTCGTTGAGCTTGCTCTTTTTTAGAAGAGGGTCGTCTCCCATGTCGCGGAGAATTTGGAGATAGTGCTTGCGAGCTTCGGGGCTCTTCTTGAGAGCGGAAAGCACCGATAGAACGACAGCCTCGACGGCATTCATAGTACCGGAACCGACGCTGTGGAGCGACTCCCGAAAAGCATTGTCGAGAAGAAAATCGTCGTACCCCCACGTTGCGCTTCTGACGGCCTTGCATTTCTGTCCATCGCAAGGCGTCATCGACTAGGTCTTAACTGTCATTTCCGTTCCAATGATACTCGGACCCCAGCTTCCATTATCCATGGTAATTGGGGTTGAATAGAGTTTGTTCACCGTTCGGTTTCTGGGCTACCAATATATATCCAAATTTTTCTGAGTGGAGGTAGTCCACCGAAGAATATCCTTCGTCTCCAGAAATGATGCTCTTAACCTGTTCGGCTCTGGGACCAACATTGTCTCTGCCACCGATTACCAACTCCATGTAGTTGTTTGGGTCGTCGTCTGTGCCATTGTTGAGGGTGGACATCACAGTGTTTCCTCTGAAGTCTTTGTAGAGACCAACCTCCAGATTGGGTTTGCTATCTAAGTCAGTGAAGGTGAGACTTTCGATATCGTAGCCTTTCTGCTTAACGCTGATGTTGCCCACTGCGGTATCCTTATTTTTGCATTTTGTGCTCCGTTGAGTTTCCGAACTGTATATTGGCGAGTAATATTTTGAACTCATTTTATCGAATTTCATTTTATGATCTCCTGTTTTGATAATCCTATTGTTGTGTGTGATCAAAGAATAGGATTGGAGCCTACGATGAGGCTCCGACGAAGGAGATATCATGTTTCCAAAATGTTAAGAATGTGTAGCTAAGGTCAACCCACGAACCCCGTCTCCATGCCCAGACATGAACTCATAATAGTTGATGTCAATGAAACTCTACTGGACCTTACACCCCTAAAGATTTCGGTAGGGAAAGGCTATCAACGTCCGCCGAGGGTGTTCAGTGCTTCGCTGAAGATGAGGCCGTTGTCACGGTGCAGTTTGAAGAGAGAGGGCGAGTAGCCGCGCCCGGTCTCCTTGTGAACGGCCGCCATGGCCTGGTCGGCGTTCGCTATAGTTTGCCAACGTCTTCTGCGCGAACTTGTCTCCGGTGGAACTTAGAGATGCCAGGGCAGGCACGGCAACGGTGGCGTAGGAATCAGGGTCCAATTTGGGAAGCGACTCGAGCGCGACGAGCGCGGTGGCCTTCGACTGAGTCCATTGACCGTCTCGGGCGCCGCAGGTCAGGGCCGCGCCCAGCACCGTGATTTTGGTCCGCCGGTCCTGGTTCCAAGAGAGGTTGTGCGCTTGCTCGGCAAGCGGACGGAATCCGCTGTCCGTCTGCTCCATGCTGTGGAGAAAACTTTTGGCGACGAAGGCCGAATTCCGGAAATCTTCATCGTAATAGTTCCCCCTTATCGGATAGGTCGATTCGAGAGCTTTGCTTCCGATCTGTCCTAGGATGCAGCCGACAGGTCCGGAGGGAAGGCCTGCTTGGAGCGCGATTTGGACCTGTTCCATGGCGTATCGCGCCTTATGAGAAGGGAGGTCGCCCTCTTTGACGGCGTCGTAAAGTTTCAAACCGGCTTCGGCGACCGCGCGCTCTTTGGGATCTTCGCTGTGCGTGAAGGCATCCAGCGAGTGGGCCACAGCATACTCTTCGTTCAAGGCATCGCGCTTGGCGCTTGAGGCGAAGGGATGGGCGAGAAGATTGAGGGCGTTCATGACACCAGGGGCCGGCATGAAGCGGCCCTTGGGAGCGAGTGAGTTGAGCATAAGACTTCCTTGTTTTTCGAATGCCCGAGTAGTGCGACGCCCTCTCGAGTCTTTCTATGCCATAACCTTACACAGGCCACCTTAAAAAG
>JBBKWP010000068.1:0-6329 GCA_037968995.1 Candidatus Xenobia bacterium | reverse complement strand
AGAAGGAGTCTGTCAAAGCCCTAGGAAAGGATGAGTCGCTATGGGAAATGCATTTATTGTTCTAAGAGATTACTTTCTGGAGTTCATTCCGGCGATGAAAGTCGAGACCTTGATCATCGGTATTGGGACCATCATTATGGCCTTATGCCTTTGGGAGGTCGTCTGGACCAGTGGCCTGCACGGCCCACTTGTCTATCTGACCTTGACTTGGGGTATCATCATCCCATCGATCATAGGTGGAATCTTTTTGGTTATCTTAGCCTTGACGTTGAAACCTCGGCCAAGATACTAACGCCTGTAACTCTAGCAACACGAAAAAGGCCGGTCTAAGACCGGCCTTTTTTTGTTCCGAAGGGACTCTACTTCTGATCCGACGAGAGTCCAAGGTAGGCGACTTTCTTTCATCATCCACCAAGTTGGTGGACCATGCGGCTGCTCAGGAACTCTTCGCCAACAGACGTTCGGCGTATCCCGTAAGCTTCGAATGGAAGAGATCTTCGGGAGCCGTCAAGATTCCGACATAGAACGGTCCAAAGTCCGCGTACACCGCGCTCACCTCGTCAAAGCGCATCTCATAGATCAGTTTCTTGAAATCGACGACCTCTTTAGCGAACAGCGTGACACCCCAATCGAAATCGGCCAAGCCGGAAGACGAAGTGATGATCTGTGACACACGTCCGTAATACTTTCGTCCGATGCGTCCATGGGACTTCATCATCCCACCGCGCTCTTGGGGCGTCAGCATAAACCAGTTAATGCTCTCGCCACGCTTTTTATTCATAGGATAGAAGCAGACGTAAGGGTCATTCGGGATCTCGGGATACAGGCGTACCTTCTGAGTGTCACGCTCTTTTTCCAACTGTGCTTCAAGGGCCAAGTCCCACTCTGTGGAGCCTTCTTCTAAGCCCTGCTTCGTGAGCATGCCGTGATAGCGCTCGGCCGCCCCGTGAAGAGAAAGTTCCACCACGGAGAAGTACCCGTAGCCGGGCGTCAAGAAATCGTAGATGGCCAATTCGGAAATGACTTGCTCCACTTCCGCGAGTTCTTCAGGAGTTCGACGAAAATAGACCAACATAAGATCGGCTACGTTGGAGAGGACTCGGTAGCACGCTCCGGCTTCGTCGCCTTCCTCGCGAACGTTCAAAGCGCTCAAAATGCAAACGGCCTCTGCCTCGATCCGCTCACGCTCCTCGGGGTCCAATAGGAGCAGGCCGCGTCGGTCGATATGGTACAACTGATGAAGACAGTAGGAGCCTTCTAGCGTCGATGGGGGTCGATTATTACTCATCTCGGCGACTTTGACTTGAAAACTGGGAAGCCTTCCAAGACTACTGTCTCATAGGCAGCGAACCTCTCAGAAAAAAAACCTAATTTAAGGTCTCCCAAATAAAGGACGCTAGGCTCACCTAGCGTAAGCTCGCGGCATGCCTAGACTTACATGCTTGATTCTACTATTTCTCTCAGCCTTTGGAGGACAAATGGCTTTCGCCACTCCAGAGTTCGGCCGGCGTTACAAGGTGAAGAGTTGTAACACCTGTCACACCGTGGTTCCAAAACTCAATGAACGCGGCTACGACTTTTTAGCCCGCGGCTATCGACCAGACCCAGCCCTAGACATGGAACGCGAGTCGACCATCCCGTTATCCGTCTGGCTGGCCGGCCGGGCCGACCATCGAATCAGTGAGCAGAATGTTGAACCAAAAGTATTCTTGGATAAGGTGGAACTGATTTCTGGAGACTCCCTCGGAGAGAAGCTCAACTACTTCATTGAATGGAGGGCTCTGAGTCTCGAAATGGCTTCCGACGGAAGCTTGACTGATCGGAGCGGCCGATTTGAAGATCTTTGGGTCAGTTGGATGATAGACGACCGATGGACCCTCACCGCAGGCCAGTTCCGCCCCCTGCAGCAAGTCGAACCGGGACGGAAGATCGCTTTGAGCACGCCGGCGATTTTTTCGAGCGGGCTACCTGGAGAAGACGACGGAAACAAGCGACTCACGTCACTCCGCAGCTTTTCAACGGACGGTCGTTCTCCCGCGGTGAGCTTGGGTTTTCAGTCCGTCGTGAAGGAACGTCCGGCCGACGGGTTGTTTCACGCCGTCACGGTGGCCTTCCCTGGGGAAATCTCTGTGCCCCTAACCGAAGCCGCTCGCGTAAACGCTAGCAATGAGTTCGAATCCACGCCCAAGGGAGTCGTCTTAGAAACGTATTACCGCGATGGCTTGAATTCCATTGGGGTCCATGGTTTTGTGGGCGACGAGCGTTGGATGGCATCGCTTGTGGGTGAGTACAACACGGGAGACATCTTTTTTCTGGGCGGAGTGGGAATCGACCACGTCAACGGCCGAGACGACAAGCTCCGAAGTTCCTTGGGAGTCGAGTATCTTCCGCAACTCGAACACTCCGACTGGCGACCCGGCGTTGGCTTTCGACTTGATGCGGTTCAAGGTGAAAAACCGGCTTATGTTCCCTACTTCGTCTTAGGCGCTCCCAATGATCGTCGTGTGAATTCCCTCTTACAATTGGAGTATTTCGCCAAGTCCCGACGTGAGCGCCTTCGACTCGACTGGTCCATCTTTTTTTAGGAGATCTCTTTTGCGATACTTATTCTTGTTCCTTACTCTATTTCTCACTCAAAGCGCTTCCGCCGACCCCGACCACTCCCAAGCGCGGGCCTTTGTCCAAGAGGCGGTTCTCGAGCAACTCCAGTTACAAAATGGATCTCTAACCGAGGAGACTCGAGTCCTGCTCCTCACATTAGACACCGATGGCAACCCTCTGAGTTTTATTCCCGACTGTCCTATCTGCTTAGGGGTGCAAGATGCACTTGAAACCCTTGCTCCCTCGGAACAAGACGAGAATATTCCTCAAGACTGGGCGGATGCCAAGCCTTCCGTGCGGACCTTGTCCGTGGCGAAATTCGTTCGAGCCGCTGTCAAATCCAAGCTCGATATGATGGAAGATATCCAAGCAAAACTAGCTATGGCGCGGAGACTCCAAGAGGGGAGTGAGGAGGGCCAACGACAACTCGCCCGCTATCAAAGCAAGAAGGCGGAGGCTTACAAGATGATGTGGTCTTGTCTCATGTGTGACGCCGTGGTCAAAGCGGGCAAATGAAACGGCCCTGGCTCAGCTGAACTGCGGAGCCAAGGTTTCCGGGAATCCTTCGGCAGGCTTCCCAGGTGAACTTGGAAAAGGGCCCCACTATGAGCAACACCTCTTGGTACTTAGAAAGGCGGCTTCGCCTAGCAGACCTTCTCCCTGGGATTCCCGTCCTCTTATCTTCCGGATGCGCCAGAACGCGTAACTACGCGGCCGCGACCTACCCGTTCCGAGCCAACAGTCATTACCTGTACTTTGGAGCTCCCCAGGAGCCAAAGCACCTCTTGCTCATCATCAACGGAGACGCCACGCTCTATCGCGCTGCCCCCGACGTCGACGACGCCGTGTGGCACGGAGCCGCGCCAAGCGACGATCAGTTGATCGAGAATTACGGCTTTGTGGCCGTCAAAGATTTTTCCGGGCTCGAGGAAGACCTCGTCACTTTGGGACACGAAGAAGTGCTTTCGGTGCCCTCGTCGGATCCAGCATCAAACGAATTCTTAAAGCGATTCTTGGGGCGCATACCTACTCATGAGGAGGACCCCGACGTCGACCTGGTAGACGCACTTATAGAGTGCCGCCTACGCCACGACGAGGGAGGCCAAGAGCGCCTTCGGCAGGCGGCGTTAGAAACTGTGAGAATCCAAAAGACGATCATGCGCGCGGCCACTCCAGGGACCAAAGAGACGGCCCTTCGAGGCCTCTTGGATTTCGCTCTGTCGGAAAACGGATCCATCGCCTCCTTTCAACCGATCATCTCCACCTGTGGAGAGGTTCTGCATAACCCGTATTACCGAGGCACGCTGGTTGAAGGCGACTTGCTATTGGTCGATTGCGGCGCCGAACTCAACGATGGTTGGTCCGGAGATCTCACCCGCGTGATCCCCGTATCCGGTAAGTTTAGCCCCACCCAGCGCGCGCTCTACGACGTCGTCAACGAGGCCCGAAGAGTGGGAGTAGAAGGCGTCGCTCCGGACGTGTCCTTTTTAGAACTCCACCTTCAAGCGGCCCGCGCGTTGACAGCGGGACTGGTGAACCTAAAGATTCTAAAAGGCGACCCCGACGACTTGGTCGAGAAAGGCGTGCACGCGCTTTTCTTTCCGCACGGCTTAGGCCATATCGTGGGGATCGACGTCCATGATATGGAGGACCTTGGAGATCTCGCGGGCTACGAAGAAGGAGAGGAGCGGTCCGAACAGTTCGGACTCTCGAACCTGCGACTCACCCGCACCCTCGAAGCAGGGATGGCGGTCACCATCGAGCCCGGATTCTATCAGATCCCCGCGCTTCTCGATGGGCCCCTAGGGCAAGAGTTCCAAGAGTACGTCGATCGCGACGAACTGGCCAAATATTCGGACGTCCGCGGCATCCGACTAGAAGATATGGTTCTCGTCACCGACGATGGGGGAGAGAACCTGAGCGAGTCACTACCTGTCGACCCCGATCAGGTAGAAAACCTATTGGCGCAACGCTAGGAGACATATGAGATGAGACAACCCTAGGTGTTGACCCACCGCTAAATGGTGAACCGTCACCAAGTGTTGACCAACCGCGAGGTGGACCGACTTGAGCACGCGGACGAGTCGACCTTAGGCGGTACTGGGGCTTTAGCCGGGGGCGATCTCGTCTTCGTAGATGGGCTCAGTGGGCGGAGTCACACCGGCGATTTCAGAGACGATCACTTGAAAAGTATGGACCCAACTGTCCACCACAGAATCGATTTTGGCTTCCAACTCAATGAGTTCGTCCGTATCTTCACAGCCCCGAACCTTCTCTTTGAGACCTTCCACCTCGGCTCCCAACGTTCGATACTTCTCTTGAGTTTGGGAACTGGGATGCTGGGCCACAAGGGCGTTCATCATGGTCGTCTGCTGCTCCGAAAGCTCGTCGATCCGCTTACGAACCTGTTGAGCCTGGATCGGGTGACCGGCCGTCTTGGAAAGTTGGGTATGGCGGTCGAGATCACGACTCACCTCGGCTAGCTCTTTAAGGCTCTGACGAACCCCGGATTCTTGACCATTGGACATAAGAGGGGGGTTCTCAAAAGGAAAAGGGGAGTCCTGCCCGCGGTATCCTCACCAACTTAAGAACTTCAGGCCTCAGGTCAAAAAGTTCCTGTCCCAAAAATGAGACTTCCTTTAAGAAAAGG
Organism: Candidatus Xenobia bacterium; assembly: GCA_037968995.1. Classification (GTDB taxonomy): domain Bacteria; phylum Vulcanimicrobiota; class Xenobia; order Xenobiales; family JADMJV01; genus JAEXNA01. The sequence goes on along the minus strand of JBBKWP010000068.1, from coordinate 1,078 downwards.
CCCTCGGCAGCGTCGATCTCGTTGAGTTGCTGCTGCAAAAGATGTAGGTCAGCCTCAGCCACGACACGCAAGGAGCGCAAGGATTCGCGCCCCAACTCACTGGTGGGCACCGGAAATTCGTGCAACACGCGCAGGGTTTTGTCTCCCCCGACGTCTGACTGCCAGCCCACGCTGGACAGAGGAAAACCTTGAACTCGCTTCGGATCGACCGGTTGATTGGCCGCGATCACCGCCCGACCGATCAACACATTGAGCTTATCGATGTAAGCCCGCATGAAAGTGTGTCCCTCTCGGGTAAGGTTTCGACGTCGAGCAAACTCTTCGGAAAAGTCCTGGCTTCTCTCCATACGAGCCACCAAAAAATAGTATCGGACTAAGGCTTGCCTGTCCTCGTCCCATTCTCGCTCGGAGAACTTATCGGCCAGAACGCGGTCTGTCTCAACCACTCCACCTACCACGGGCAAAGGGGTGTTCGCCGCAAGATCTCGCAACTGCAAGCGTAGCGACGGGGCAAGGAGTTGCGAGACGGCCGCTCGGGTTTTAAAATCATCAGCTGAGATCCGAACATCTTCGGCCGCGGTCGGATTCCCCATGAATATCGCGAGCATCATTCCTGACAAAACTTTTTTTCGCACTCGCTGTTTTAAACCACTCAAAACAGGCGCCAACCCGATGCTCTTTGAACAGGCAGCAAAACCGCTAAACTTTTTCCTGAGCTCATGCTGCCACTAAAAATTCGCCTCCGCGATGCTTGGGCTTGACCGATATGAAAGGTGGACACACTCACTATGGCAGACAAATTCCGGCTGCAGGCCCCGTTCCCTCCGAAAGGGGACCAACCGAGAGCCATCGCTGAAATCATCGCCTCCATTGAAGCAGGCAATCGCTTCACGACTCTTTTGGGGGCCACCGGCACGGGGAAGACCTTCACCGTCGCCTCGGTCATCGCGGCCTTGAATCGGCCGGCTTTGGTTCTAGGTCCCAACAAGACGCTGGTCGCGCAACTTTGCTCGGAGTTTAGGGATTTCTTTCCCACCAACGCGGTGGAATATTTCGTTTCCTACTACGATTATTACCA
>JBBKWP010000067.1:0-10908 GCA_037968995.1 Candidatus Xenobia bacterium | reverse complement strand
TCCTTCTCGTAGCGCTCACGTTTTTTGGATTGGGCAATCTGTGTGGCGGCTTCCAGAAGCAGCGCCAAGCGGCACAGATTTCGACACTGCGTGAAAAGAATATCGCCCTGGAAACGTCTGTGGCCGCCAAAGAGCTAGAACGTGAACAGATGATGGCCTTAGCGGAGGCCCGTTCAGAAGAGCTTTGGGGCGAGCTCAAAAATCGAGACGTCGAACTCAATCGACTTTGGCGTTTAGTGGGTTCAACTCCACGTGGGTCGGCTCGCAAATCGCTTCTCGGTTCCCGCGGTGGGGCCGCACGCCGGGCCTTGGCGGTGAAAGCGGAATACACCCAGATCGAAAGCAAACTTTCCGACAATGAGCTGGAACTCAAAGAGCTCTCCACGGCAGTGAGTAAGTTCCATCAAACCGTCATCGCCGCGGAAAGGCACCGACTCGCGAGAATCACTCCCTCCATCGTCCCTTGCCAGGGGGAGATGAGTTCTGGTTTCGGAATTCGAGTCCACCCGATTCTCGGAATCGGTAAATCCCATAACGGCTGCGACTTCACGAGCAGTTACGGAACCGAAATTAACGCAACGGCCGACGGTGTCGTGTCACGGAGCGAGTGGTTCGGCGGTTTCGGACAAACCGTGGAGGTCGACCATGGAAACGGTTTGTCCACGCTCTACGCACATTGCGCGGAACTCAAGGTCCAAAAAGGTCAGTCTGTCAGAAAAAGCCAGGTCATCGCGACCGTCGGGACCACTGGGTTTTCCACCGGACCTCACTGTCACTATGAGGTACACAAGAACGGCCAGCCGATCGATCCGAAACCGTATCTTCCGAACCGACATAACTGACCTCTCGGGTCCTTTGAGTTTCTCGGAAGAAGGGATGGGTCCCCTCCGGCGTAAATTTAACGTGTATATGTTTCGAGATCTGCTCAATCTACTAAAGCCATCCCCTCTGATTCCGACCGATGAGCGACGGGAGAAGATTCGCCTACAGTGCGATCTCCATGCGCTGCTGCGTAGGGGCGAGGACTTTTCTTTTGTAAGAGTTGTCAATGTGACGCTCACCGGTCTCTGCTTAGAACTCGATGATTCCCTCAAGGTCGGTGAACCGGTGAGTCTTTCCCGTGACGAATTTGGACCGCCGTTAGATGCCGATGTTCTTTGGTGTGAGGCATCCACCCCAGGCTCTGAAGGGAGAGGCTATCGGGCCGGACTAGGATTCCAGGCCGATTATCACAGGCTTCGTCTTTCTTGGCTCAAGCCGTCTTTGAAACAAGCGGGGTTCGAAGCTGAGCTACCGGGGCAATTGCGAAAACTTCTGAGGGTCCCTGGTCGCGTTGACTGCCAGCTTAAAGGTCTCACAGGCGAGGCCTACACGGATGCGGAGATGTTGGATCTCTCTTTGGGAGGAGCGCTTGTCGAGAGTCCTATGGAGTTTCCCGAGAATCTCAGCGTCGAGTTCGAAACCTCGCCTTTAGGAGGTCTTCCGCCACTAAAGGGACTGGCCAAGATTGCGTCGAGACAACGCAGCGAGGACGGAAAGTGGCGCTGCGGACTTCGTTTTACAGAAAGCAAGCCTGACGACATTCGTAAATACATGGGGTCGATGTTAGCCTCTCAATAGGGTGCGACAGAGGGGCGCCCTCAAGGTCATAGGAATCTCTAGATTGCTATAGCGACGGAACCAGGGCCGCCGGTTCGGTCCCGTGATAGGGTCATCTGAAGTCTTTGTATGATGGCTTCGTCACTCTCCCCCACGGCTGTCGCGAAGACCAGCCCACCAGACAGTTCCAGCCCTATTTCTGTGCGCCCTAGCCGGAAATCCGGGTTCATAGAAGCCTGCACGATTTTTTCGCACCTCGATTTCGCGGATTCGGCATCGAGCCTTGGAAAGATTATCAAAAATCTAGTGCCTTCTTCGCGACCCAATATGGTATCGGCGGGCGCGTGGTAGCGCAAGCGATTGGCAACTTCTCGCAGAACTGCGTCACCGGTCTCTCCGCCGTGAGCGTCGTTCACTTCTTTGAGTCGACCAATTTCTATCATGAGGACGGCCAGACAAGAACGGCCGTCGCTACTGTTTCGTTTGCGTACCTGAGCGAGCAGGGTTCTCAACGCCTGCGAGTTCCAACATCGCGTGACCCTGTCGATGGAAGCCTGTCGACGCAGTTGATCACACTCCAAGAGAAGCTTTCGCTCAGCTTCGGTGGAGGCCGACAGTTTCAACTCTGACTCCGCGCAGCGGGCGAGGTCTTCAAGGGCCACAAGATCCTCGGAATCGAGGTGGCGTTCCTTGAAATCCAGGATGCAAAAAGTTCCGATCAATCGATTGTCTGGTCCGTGTACCGGCACTCCGGCATAAAACTTCAGGCCCATATCGGCGACGGCCGGTAAAGTGGCAAAGCGTGGATCGCCGGCCGCATTGTTCACTACGAGCGGTTCGTCCCCCAATATGGTGTGTTGGCAAAAGGACTCTCGACGGGGGCTCTCGGTCTGCGAATGTCCCTGTGCCGACTTGAACCACTGACGGTCTCTATCGAGCATGGTCAGCATGCTTATCGGGACATTGAAAGCCTTCCTCGCGAGACGGGTCAAACGGTCGAAGCGATCTTCAGGCGGAGAGTCGAGAACATTGGCCTCCCGCAGGCTCGCTAAACGCTCGATTTCATCGTTGGGAATTGGAAAAATCATCTTAGGATAAACATTTTAGGCTTCCGGCGATGAACCCTCTAACTCTATGCCCGAAGACTCCACCGGTGACCGCCGAGGTCCATATTTTTCTGAGAAAGACTGAATTTTTCCACCGACGGAGAAGCTTCAAGTATGAGTGATCAATCCCAGTTGGAGCGCTTGATGGATGCGCTGAAAAGGTCCGATGTTGAGCAAGGTTTCGAACTCCTCGACGAGGTGCTGTCTCTTCAAAATCAAGCAGACCCAGCTCGGCTTCAGAACGTCTATATCGAAGGTCTATTCAGTCTGCTCAACAAGATTCCCAGCGCTACTGCGCTGCAAGAGATAGATCGCCGTCTACGTCAGACTCCCGCCTATTGGGAGGATCCTGAAAAGATCGCACGTCACGCCTCGGCCTTGGTGGCTTCGGTTTCGGACCGCCCGAGTTACCAGGAGGCTCTGGCGACCGCGGAGTCGGTAGCCGCACTTAAGGGCTACGGCGCCAGTTCTGTTCTTCAGTTGGCACACGCCAATGCCCTGTTCGAAGTCTCCTTGCGCCCTGAATCCAAAGGCCTTGACCCTATCGAGCGCATCCAGAGAATCCCTAGCTTCCGAGACTCTCCTGAGATTCAGTTCGCTTGCGCCCGGTCGTGTTGCAACGTGACGAGCCGTGCGTCCAATCTCAAAGAGATCGATCAAGCTCTGCAAATCCTCAAATTTCTGCCGTCGCTTGCCGAGAGTGCTCCGCTGCAAGAAAGCCTGGAGCGGGCCACGAGAAACCGATCGCGGTTTGAGAGTTTGAGCGCCGGACCAAGCAAGTCGCGCTCGTGGAAAGTCCCTGCACTCATTGGTAGCCTATTAATCTTAGGCGGGACTGCCGTTTTCACGGCATTTCAACGAAATCTGGAGGCGCCACCGGCACCCCCGAGCCCGACAGCGAGGGCCACAGCGCATTCTCCCCTGGAGGCGGAATTTTCCAAATTTCTCGCAGAGGGTCGAAAGGCGTTGACGGAACAGAATTACGACGAAGCGGCCGTCGATGCGACCATGGCTTTGCGGCGGGCCAAGACGTTAAAGTCTGACGAAGGCGTCAGCAATTCGCTCGATCTTTTGGGCTCGACAGCCATACGACGGAAGGAACCAGAGAAGGCCGAGCATTTTTTCGCGGACGTTCCTTTGTCTTTTCGTTCGAAGCTGAGCGAACGACATCTGGACACGGCCGAAAAGGCCGTGGAGGGACAGCAATCAGAAATTCTCCTCTGGGAAATGAGTGCTGTCCTCACACTCTTTAAATTGCATCCCGAATCAACACCGGCCGACCAACTGAGACGGGCCGCCAGATTGTGCGAGGAAGGTAAGCTCTACAGCCAGGCGAGTCAAATTCAAGAGCAGATGGGCGAGTTTATCAAAGCTTCTCAACTCGCTGAATCCGCGGGAGAGTTCGAAAGGGCGTTGGGCCTCCTTCGGCGACACGTGAACGACTTTCCCAAAGAAGCGTCACGCATCACCGAGTTTCAAAAGCGCGCCGGCATCAAAAGCCTGCTAGCAGCCGAAGCCGCATTCGTTGAAAAGAGCCTAGACGAGGCCGAGGCCCTGGCCGAAACGGCCCTGCTTACCTTGGAAGGGGTCTCCGGGGTGAACGAGGAGTTGGCCCGCGTTCAGACGGTTCGGGCCAAAACCGCTTACTTTCAGGAACGGTACCCGGATGCGGTTTCCCTGGCGAAACTAGCGGTGACGGCATCTTCCAACGGTGAACGCCTCAACCGTCTCAAGGCGTATCGTGAGAAAGATGCCGCGGTCGTCACTCGGGACGAACTCGTTGTCGACACCTTCGTCTTTCCGCCGGGTGTGAAAACCGGAAGATTCTACACATACGCCTACTATCTAGGTTCGGTCGGTGACTTCGTGAGCGGAGGGGGTGAGGAGCTCTTCCAACCGCCCAAGGATGACCTCAAAGCCACCTTGACGTACGGCCGTAAAGAGAAGGGGGTCACGGTCCGCCTGACAAGCTATGAGGGACGGAGCTACTCTTTTACTTTCGACGCTGGAGGCGAGAATCTCTTGAAGCCAGGAGTCTACGACGGGGCCACTCGGGCGCCGTTCAATCACAACAACCCTGGACTCGACTTTTCTGGAAACGGTCGTGGAAGCAACACCAGTCGAGGGAGGTTCATCGTCCACGAAATTGTTTGGGGCCATGACCGGGAAGTCTCGAGTTTCGCCGCGGACTTTATCACCGGAAGTCAACAAGGCGATAAACCGGTCTACGGAAAGGTACGCTATAATTCAGCCTACCAGTGAGTCCTAGAGCCTAGTGAGATGCCGCTCTCCGTCGCTAGTTCTTCAGGCGTTCGCAAGCTTTGGACAGGCGCTCGTTGAGGTCGGAGTCCCAACGCTCTTTAGCTCTCTTAGCCTCCGTTTCAAGAGACCGCAGCACGGCGCGACGGAACTCGTAGGGATATCGGTCTTTGTTTCCACTGACATTCACCAGCATATCCCAACTTGTCGTTTTGAGCTGCTTTAGGAGCGCCTGATAGATTGCGTCGTTGACCAATCCGGCACGCGAGAGATCCTTGCGAAGCTCCGCGGAGTACACGATGGCGTGAATCCCTTCGGGAAGCTCCTCTTCAAAGATCGACAAACAGACGCCGTGGCTCACCACTGTTATTTGGGAAGGAACGTCGGAACCGAAGCCTATCCAGGCCGGCGACTCTCCGCTTACCTCCAGTATATGGGCCGACCAGCGAAAAGGGAGTTCTGGTGGGTCTCCAATTCTCGCCACGACCTGAGCCGTAGGTATGTTGGACTTAAACTCCAGTCGTTGTCCTTGGCAGAAGACCGGAATCTCTAGGAAAGAGCAGCGTCGATGGAGGACCTCGAGTTCGGGTCTACGGCCGAGCCCGCGCACCAGACGGTGCTTCAAATTTCTCCAGAGCCCATCTACTTGGATCACGGTACGTACCGAGTCACCATAAGTTTCGTAGGGATCAGCCCGCTTAACTACCAGTTGCTGGGAATCTAAGTCCAGGACAACCACTTCTTCGAGCCCTGAGCAGGTGACCCGAATTTTCTTTGGTTTCAGTCTCAGTATAGCGTTCAGACCGTAGGCAAGCTCCTGAACGGGCGCCAGATCTTGGTCAGGACCTGTGACCAGGAGACTGGAAAAAAGCGTCACCAGTTGATGATGAGGAATGCTTCGTCCGTTGTGCTCCAATCGGAACCCACCATAAGGGGTCTCCATTTGGATCCACTGGGCTCCGGATGCCACAGCGGAAGCCACCAGCGCCGCGGAAAAGTCCGCCGGATCCGAGATCTGATAGCGTCGCAGTTTTTGCAGGGCTCTCGCTTGGTCCAGACTGAACGCTCCGACCGAGTCGAATCGCCCATCGCTCTTGAGACTGTCGATGTATCCGTCGAGGCTCATTGTTCGATATTAGGGCGTGTCATCAATTTGCCTCCCTTCGCCACATCCAGAGAGACTTTTCCCAAAGGCCCCAAGGTGGCGGCAAGGGGTCTGGACACCTGAGCCGAAGGGCGTTTCGCTATGAAAACTCTACCTATCGCCGACCGCGGCTACACCAACACAGATATTCTCGTGACCACCGACTGGGTCGCACAACACAAGGACGACCCCGACGTTCGCCTCGTGGAAAGCAATGAGGACATCCTGCTATATGTCGCCGGTCACATTCCAGGGGCGGTCCAGGTCGACTGGACGACGGATCTCAACGATCCCATCAATCGAGACTACCTATCCGCGGAAAAGTTCGCGGCTCTTATGTCAAAAATTGGCGTCACACCCGAGACCACCGTGGTGTTCTATGGAGACAAAAGCAACTGGTGGGCTGCCTACGCCTTGTGGGTGTTCGAACTCTTCGGGCACACCAAGTCCAAGTTGATGGATGGCGGACGGGCCAAGTGGGAAGAGGAAGGTCGTGAATTGACTCGCGACGTCCCCAAACCCATATCGACCAACTATCCCGTCCCAGTCCGCGACGATAAAAAAATTCGCGCCTTTCGCGATCAAGTTCTCGACCACGTCAAAGCCACTCGCAAGCTCATCGATGTCCGTTCTCCGCTGGAATTCACCGGCGAGCGACTTCACATGGAAGACTACCCGAACGAAGGTGCTTTGCGTGGAGGTCACATCCCCGGTGCGAAAAGCGTCCCGTGGGCCCGCGCGGCGAACTCTGATGGAACCTTCAAAACGGCCGCGGAACTGCGGGACATTTACATCACCGAGCAGGGCCTCTCGCCCGAAGATGACGTCGTCGTATACTGCAGGATCGGGGAACGGAGTTCGCACACTTGGTTCGTCCTACAGCATCTTTTAGGATTTCCCAAAGTTCGTAACTATGACGGTTCGTGGACCGAGTGGGGCAACTCCGTTGGAGTTCCCATCGAGAAGCCCTGATGAGCGAAGCATTACCTCCAAAGGTCCAGGAACTGATCGAGGATCTCAAACTGGTTGAAGACCGCAACGACCGCCTCCTGATGCTGGTGGATTTCGCCGACCGGTTTCACGAAGTTCCTCCGCGGATTGCTGAGCGTCCGTTTTCAGAAATGAACCACGTTCAACGATGTGAATCAGACGCTTATGTTTTCGCTGAGTCCCTGGAAAATCATGGGGTGAAGTTTCATTTCGCCGTGGAGAATCCGCAGGGGATCAGTGCCAAAGCTATGGCTGTCATTTTGGATGAAACCCTATCAGGCGAAAACCCGGACGTGGTGAGTCTGATGAACCCCGACTTCGTCTACAAGATTTTTGGAAAAGAACTATCCATGGGCAAAGGGCAAGGACTCATGGGGATGATTGAGCTCACCAAGATTTTGGCAAAAAAAATGAAGATCGAACGATTAAACGGGTCGGCTGAAGCCAATGAATGACAAGGATCTCACGAGTTATCTAGCGGCGGCGGCGTGGGCGGATGGCCCCATCACCGGCGCTGAGCAAGACTTGGCGGAAAACCTACTTTTCGGGCTTGGCCTCGAACGCGATGATGCTGAGTGTCACTTTGAAGAGTGGAAGTTTAAGGCCCCGCCTGCTCCGGACTTAACGTCACTCACCGACCGAGACCAAGCGCTGGCACTGTTGCGCGCGCTTTTAACCTTGAGTTATTCTGACGGTCATTTCGGATTGGAAGAACTCCCCTATCTCACCAGAATCCTCGACAAATTTAAGGTGACGTCAGAAGAGCTTAAGCAGTTAAGGCTGCAGGCTTGCTACTATCTGGATCCCGATGCGCAAATGGTGAACGTTCCATCGGAACTTGTCGAGGCGGGTCGGTGGGACGATGTAGAGCAGGCTGCCTCGCAAGCCAAGTCTGAACTTCGAGCGGAGACCGAAAACAAAATTCGTAAGGATCTCCTGGCCGCGAGCTTTGAAACTCTTCAGCTAGTGCTCCATCGCGGGCGATCTTACGATCTCGCTGAGGCGGGCGCCGAGTTTGCTCGCCGACGAGAGAGCATGCTGGAGCGATTCGGAGCCATGACCGACGAGCAGCTTTTGCAAGCTCAAATCATGCTGATTGCAACCGCCAAGTGGGAACGTCAGTATCAATTGTCATGTTCAGAATGCGACCTGGCCGCTGTAGGCCGAAGAGGCGACGTCTGTCCACGTTGTGGGGAAGACTACGGTGGCTAGCCCTCATACCGAAGCGTCAACGGTCGCCTTTCGTCGCCCCGCGATGGGCGAGCAGAAGAAGAAAGCAGTCCCCCTCGACCTCGTACTCGTGGTCCTTCTTATGCTTCTAGGGTTCGGCCTTCGCGCCTGGCACCTTGACTCACCCTCAAAACTCTACTTCGATGAAGTTTACTACGTTGATGCGGCCCAGAAACTCTGGAGCGGAGAACCCGACCCCAATTCCGTGCACCCTCCTCTAGGAAAGTGGCTCATAGGCTTGGGGGTTGAAGGGTCCAAATCTTTACTCGGAGCCGATGTGTCCGAAGCCTTTAGCTGGCGAATCGCTTCGGCTATCGCCGGGACCTTAATGGTCGGCATCACCTATGGACTTGCTCTACTGCTCTTTGGATACAACCGCCCGGCCGCCGGATTTGCAGGTCTGATCGTAGCTACAGAGCATTTGCATCTCAGCATGTCGCGTATCGCCATGCTGGACCCCTTTTTAGCTCTCTTCTGCTTGCTGGGGATCTGGGGTAGTTTGGCCTATTTTCTAGGCGGCCACGAGCGTTGGGCCATACTGGGAGCTTTTTCCTTGGGTTTGGCCACCGGATGCAAGTGGAGTGGAGTCTTGACGGCTTTCGCTTGCCTTGTCGCTGGTTGGTGGATCGACCGTCGAGAGTTGACTAGAGAGCGCACTCAGCGTTTCTTCTTCTGGTTAGTACTTTTCGTACCGATCGGCTTCTTCTTGTCATACGCTCACCTCTTTTTGTCCGATGGATTCAATCTAGGGACTTTTAAGACGATCTTTGGTCAGGGTGAACGAATGGTTAGCTTTCGTTACGATGAGAAGCAGTTCACCCACCGATATATATCCTATTTTTATTCTTGGCCACTGGTTCTGAAGCCGATCTGGCTGTTCTTCGAAGAGAACAAAACGACACCAAAGACCATCGTCAACGCAATATGCGCCATGGGAACCCCCGTGTTGTGGTGGGGTTTTTGCGTGCTTTTGATCGAGCGGGCTTACACCGCTTTCAAGACGAAGGATGCTGTCGTTGGAGCGCTGGTCATCATTTGGGTCCTCCAATGGTTACCGTGGGCTGCGTCCACCACCGGCGGGTTCTTCTACTACATGCTGACCGAAGTACCGATCATGGCCCTTTTCGTTGGAAAGCTGATCGCCGACCTGTTCAATGTCGACGATGCCTTGGGAGAAGGTCGTTGGCGGGGCTGGCTGATGTTGGGCCTGTACTTGGTCGCGTCGGGCCTCTATTTTCCCTTCGCCGCCGGCCTCTCAGTAGCGAGACCTTACTTCAACAAGCTTTTCTTCGCCGCTTGGATTTAAGGCCTGTGGACGTGTAGCTTGATGAGCTGAACGTCCACAGGCCTTAGAGTATTTCTCGAACGAGGGCGTAGCGCAGGCAGGTCGCCTGCGCTAAAGCCTACTCTTCTGATTCAGACACCAAAGCCTTGAACGGCATAGCCCACAAACGCTGCAGACGCAGACGAAGATCCCGATATTTTTCCAGATTTTCGCCTTCGTAAAGCCACGCGAATCCCGATTCCTCAAGCGTTTCAAAATCCTCGGAATCCATAGTGTCGCGTGCAATGGCGTAACTCGCTACAACAACCCCGGTCTGTTTGGCTGCGAAACCGTCGGCTAACGGGTCGAGCCATTTTTTGTGAAGCTGTCCGTCGTAGAGAAAATCGCTCAACTCCAGAAACGAGTCGCTCTCCGTCGCTTCGTAGATTGTTGCCAGAAAGGCTTCCAAGGATTTCCGAAAGTCAGGATCTTGGGCATCCTCGCCGGCTTGGTCCTTGAGGCTCGCCAACTGCTGCGTGAGGTCTTCAGGAATCTGGAATTCCGCATCTTTGTGAATGTCTAAACACGTGTTCACGAAGGTCCAGCGAATCGCGTCGTCGAGTTGGGCCGAGAGGTGGGCAAGATGACTGTGTTTTCGATACATGCTAAAGAGTTCTCGCAGAACCAGAAAGCGCAACTCCTCTGGCGGAGCGTCATCGACGTTCGCACCAAACAAGAGAGTCGGCTTGGGCTCCGGCGAGGAACGTAGCAAGAAATGTTCATCACCATCATATGATGTCACTTCGATCTCATCGAAGAACATTGTATAGTCTACGCTTCTCAGGGCTTGCCGCAAAGCGCCAACGAAGGCGGCCGGTTCCGACTCCTGAAGATAGTCTTCGAACTCCTCACTGGGAAGTTCCATCGTTACGCCGGTTCTAGGCAGTAAGTGTTCGAGAAATACTTGGACCAAAGCTTCCTCAACAGGGTCCAACTCATCAAGTTGGTCCTCGATCGGCTCCTCGGGGGAGACCAATTCCTTGGCGGCCACTTCTGCTTCGAGTGACTCCGCTCGGGAAGACTGGAGTAGTCGCTCCATAAATTCTGACAGGGAAGCGAGTTCCGGATAGCGTTGAAGATTTTCTTTGATCAGGCTGAAGATCTCGGGTCGGTCCGAGAGACTCCCCAAGGCATCGATCAGGTACTCAGTGACGTCATCCTGTCCGACTCTGCGCTGCGCCTGCAGAAGGCTTAACTGCCCCTCGCCCGCCGTTCGCAGACCGATCTCTTCGACTTCATCGAGGTGGCTCATGATG
>JBBKWP010000066.1:0-7075 GCA_037968995.1 Candidatus Xenobia bacterium | reverse complement strand
ATGCAACAGTCGACCAATCTGACCATGGCAACCGACTTGGCTCGGGAAATGTTGGAGGACATCAAAGCGAAAGGGTTTCGAAAGACCACTCTGGGGGATTTCGACGGACGAAACGGAACGCCGGTCGACCCAACGACGGGTTTTCCCACCTCACCGTATCCGATCGGCCGTCGCAATAACCAAGACTATGCTTTGAGAATCACCTGCTCAGAGGTTTCTCCCACAACGCGTCTGGTCGTGGTCCAAGTGTTTTGGGGACGAACGCACAACACTTCGCTGTCGACGATGGTTCACCGATGAAACGGCCCGCGGGTTTCACTCTTTTAGAAAGTCTCGTGGCGTCATCCATCTTCTTACTGATGAGCGCCGGTCTGTTTATGATCTTTCGAACCGGCGCCTCTCTTTGGCTCAAGAGTGATGCCAACGCCGAGGTGCTCGGAAAGCTGCAGACGGTTTCGGCCCGCATAGGGCGCGAAGCCGAGAACAGCCTGTTCGACAGCCTCGCCATCGCCTCGACGAAGAGTCCCAGGTCACAGCACGGATGCTCTTTTCTCTCCGCTCGAAACAACGACGGACAATTAGATTATCATCCCTCTCAATTACTTCCTGATTGGAAAAGGGCCCTTGTCTTCTATTTTGACAAGAAAGACCGCCGCGTCTATCGCCGTGACATCATTCTGGGGCAACCCAACACCCTTGAGAATCTCAACCACTACAGCGAAACTTTTCTAGCGACCGACCCCAGGGTCGTCTTGCCGGATCATTTCGCGAACGGGATTCCGATCGCTCACGATATAGAGAACTTGGTCTTCAGCGCTCCCAGCCGTCCAGTAATACTCTCGGGAGGTCGTGGCACCGAGGATTTCCCGCTCCGCCAACTTCAGATCGAAGTGACGGTCAAAAAATCTCACTACGGCACCACGAAAGAGGCGAATCTCACCTCACGCACCGTCTACTTCTTTCGGAACTAATAGGCTGTGTCGGGCCTTAGAACGAGTCCTCTAAGGCCTGAAATCCTTCTTTAATGCGAGGATAGCGGTCGGCGGGTTCCATAGCCAGCATTCGTGCTAAAACGGCCTCGGTAGCTTCGGAAAATTTGGGATCCACGGATCTCAATGTGGTGGCAGGCTGCTGAAGCCTCAGAAACAGAGTATGAAGTGGCATTTTGGGGTCTACGGGGTAGGGAAACTGTCCGGTCAGCGCCTCGAAGAGAATCAGCGCGAAACTGAACTGGTCGCAAGCCGGTGCTACTTGACGGCTACTTTTGACCTGTTCGGGGGAACTGAACATTGGAGTTCCCTTGAATTGCCCGGTCATGGTCACTTCAGCACTCCCCTTCAAACTAGCCAATCCGAAATCGAGAATTTTCACCTCGCCCGAGGTTGTCAACATCACATTTTCCGGCTTGATGTCTCTGTGAACAACACCTTGGTCGTGAGCGTATTGCAGGGCCTCGACCAAAGGTTTGAACAGTTCAAGGCAGCGGTCGACAGTCCATGCTTGGCCCAGAAGGCTGAGGAAACTGGTTCCTTCCACCCGTTCCATCACGACGAAGCGGGCGCTGTCCGTCTCCAGTGCCTCCCAGGTTCTGACCACGCTGGGATGGTCAAGCTTCTTGCCAATCTCTACCTCCCGTGAGAACAGTTGAGCTTCCTCTGGCGTCGCGCCCGCTCCCTCCGGCTTCGCCAAGACCTTCACCGCGAGAGCCCGTTCCCCCGGGTTTGACAGGTCGGTGAGTTCGAAAACCAAGCCCGCCGTCCCGACGCCGATCAGGGTTCCAAACTCATACTGAGCGACCCGACGTCCCTGTAAGACTTGGTCGGGATTAGGGGCAGACTTGGACCGAAAAACGCTCTGCAACTTTCCGAGGGTTGAGACCTTGGCGTCGGCCAACTCCAAACGTACCAAATTCAGCCAGACTTTCGCCTTGTCGTTGAGTTCCACGTAGCACCGACCTCCGCAGAGAGAGTTTGATAGGATTCACCCAGAGGCCTTCAGGAAGAATTCCAGTATAGAATAATAGAGATGCCCGAAGACAATTTGTCAACCGTTCAAACCGAGCTCGTGCCGCTGGCTCCGATCCAACTGTTCTTAGAGTTGCGAACTGTCGACCGGTTCGGCGCCCATCGTCTGCCGTTCTGGACAGAACTACTAGAGTTTCCCATCAACGGTGAAACCTGGACTGCGACTTTAGATGGTGGCGAAGTGCTCTTTCAAGGTCCCCAGGAAGAGGTTCGCACCGGCCTCGAGCAAGAATGCCGCCTCCGCGAGGGCCGGGCGAGGGTGGTCGACTTGCGTTCGCTGCCGCGATTCTGGCTGGTGGCCCTCTCACCGGAACTGCACCACCACAGTTGGCCGGTATTGCAAGGGGATACGACCATTGGGCGAGCAGGTCGCCGGCGCAACGCCGTCGTGTTTACCGACCTCAGCGTTTCACGAACGCACGCGACCATAAAAGTCTGTCTCGATCAGATCTCGCTGTGTTGCGAATCGGAAGCCCTGACCGCGGTCAACAGCAGGGTCCTGACGCCCCTAGAAAGCGTGCCGCTCCATCCCAACGACGTTTTGCAACTCGGCGAATTTCACTTCCGACTGGAGCCCGAAATGGGGGTCCAACTCGGCACCAGCGGACAGATCAGTCTTTGGGGACTGGGTCGATCGAGAGTCTTTTCGGGGAATACGGAGATCGAATGGTCTCACGAGCACGCCAAGGATCTCCTGTTTTGGCTGGCCAGTTGTCGCGGCGCCGAGCTCTCAGTGAACCGCGTCATGGAAGAGTACTGGCCAGAGCGCCCAACGCTTCGCCAACGTAAAAATTTGAGCCACGTTCTCGGCACCCTTCAAAGCGAATTGCAACTCGGCTCGGACCAGTTCGAAAGACTGGTGATTCGCACACCCGAGACCCTCCTCCTCAACACCGACGGGGTGGAAAGATGCGACTTTTGGAGCCTCAAAGACGCATTGCTCAACCCACGGGACGGATTGAGGGGAACAGAATTGACTGGAGTCTTTTACCCTCGCAATGAACGGCCCTGGGCACGCACGGTGCGTCGAGAGCTTTTCGTCTCTTGGTTGGAATCTCTCAGTGCCGGAACGCTTTCCTCGCGCACGCGTGCCCTTGCCTTGGAAAAGATCACTCGGTTTTTACGGGAGAACGATTTCGAAGAGTTCGTCTACCAGTCAGCCTTTCGACTGGCCCAAAAATTGGACGCTCAAAATTATGCCGAGATGTGGCAACGCGAGATTCTTGAAAGAGATGAAGAGCACTAGCTCCTGGGGAAAACCACTAGAAGGGCGGCGGCTTCAAGGCCGTGTTGACGGTACCCTCAACGCCCTCGGCACTCCAATCGAGCGCCCCGAGCAGACGTCCCAGTTCGCGCTGAACCGTCAGCAAATCTGGATAGCGACGCTCGGGCTTTTTTTCGAGCATCTTGAGAACGGCCGCCTCAACTTCGACGGATATCCGGGAATCCAACTCCCTGAGTGATTGCGGCACGACGTTGATGTGTTGGTAAGCCAGCATGGCCATCTCTTGCTGGAGAAAAGGTCGCGATCCCGCCAGAATCTCGTAGATCATGATGCCGAGCGAGTACTGGTCAGAAGCTGCCACGGACTGGTTGTTCAGCTGCTCCGGTGACATGTAAGCCGGGGTGCCGAGCACGTTACCCGTTTGAGTGAGGACCGTGAAATCGTTGCTCAAGATCAAACCCATATCGAGGAGTTTCATTCCACCATCTTCGCAGACGAACACGTTGTCCGGCTTCACGTCCCGATGTACCATGTCCAGTTCGTGAAGATAAGCCAACGCGCTCCCCACACGTTGCAAAACCAGACGGGCTAGTTCGGGCGGGGAGGTCTCTTGACGCCTGATGACCTCTTTCAAGGTCACTCCCACCAGCAGTTCAGAGACCAGATAGAGCCGTCCATCGATGTGCTCTCCCCAGTCGAAAAGCTCGGCGATGCTCGGGTGCTTGAGAGCCAACGAGGCTTTGATCTCACGACGGAATCGATCATTACCGTCGATCTGCTCATGGGTGCCTTTGTGCATCAACTTCAGTGCTACCGGCACCCGCTCAGGATCGTCTAAGGAATAGGCTTTGAAAACTTCAGCCATTCCGCCCTGCCCGATCGACTCCAACAACCGGTATTTACCGACCGAGAGCCGAGCCTTCGTGTCGATGATCTGGGTTCCGTAGTCCTGGAATTTTAGGGCCGCGGCCCGTCGACGCTTCAGGAGGAAACCGGTTCCTAGGGCGAGTCCGGTTACCAAAAGGCCGAAAAGTGCGAGTCTGCCGGGATGTTCTTTTGCCAATACCGCCATTTGCTCTTTGCGGTTACCGAATCCTGGCAGCGGTTTGAGGACGAATCTGCCTATGTTCTTGTCCCCCACAAGTTGCTTGGGGTCTCCTTGGAAATCTAACGACTCATACCCATCACGCGTCAGTCGAAATTTGGCTTCCTTTTTGAACGTTCCCGTCGACTCAAGGTAATATTTCAATCGATCGATCACCACGCTTCCGTTGTCGAGTCTGGCCAGCGCGGCACCGCCCCCCATCGCGGCTCGGTCATTGGAAATGCCTATCTCGTAGACCTCCGCATCCCTGGGCTCTGTCTCAATTCTGAAAGTTGACTGTCGCTCGTAGTTTTCGAAGTTCCCGGGAACTCCAGTGTCCAAATACGACGGATCGAAGTACACGACGCGATCGAGATATCCATCTCGTCGAAAGACCACACGACTTTGTGAAAGGTCGGATTCTGAACCCGGCACAGGATTCTTCTGGTTCAATTTCAGAGGGAGCATACCGCCGGCCCCTGGGCCAGGAAAGAAATAGGCTGATACCGCCGTGTCCGATTTCGGCAAAATGTCGGTCGTTGGCTCAGCCCACCCCGCAAGGCCAAGCAGACAAAAGACAACATAGATACGCCAAAACACCGTATCAGGTTCCCTTTGAAGAAATCGCCTCCTGCAGTCGAACGTTGGCGCGGCGGAGTGTGAGTTGAGTTGCGCGACATTCCGCTCGATGGTATTTTAATGGTATGAAAATTACCATCGATAAAGCGGGACGAGTGGTCATCCCCAAATCTCTGCGAGACCAAGCCCACCTACAAGACGGGAGTACACTCAACATCACCTTCCAGGACGGTGTTATCCTCCTTGAACCGACTCCGCTCGAC
Source organism: Candidatus Xenobia bacterium (assembly GCA_037968995.1). Taxonomy (GTDB): domain Bacteria; phylum Vulcanimicrobiota; class Xenobia; order Xenobiales; family JADMJV01; genus JAEXNA01. The sequence continues at coordinate 1,900 of JBBKWP010000066.1, read as the reverse complement.
GTGCGAGTCACCACTAGAGATGGAGTCGTTGTCGCGGTCCCCATAGAAAAAATCCCACCTCTTACGAAAAAAGAAGTGGACGCGGCGGTTGCCAATTCTAGAAACCACGGAGAGTGAAACCCACACTTTTCGATACGAGTTGTTTGGTCGCGGCCTTCTGTGCCTGGCACGAAAGCCATGAGCGGTGTCGGCTGGCCTTTTCCAAGGCGAAGGCTCATGATGGAGCGTTGGTGGTGGCGGCACATACGATTATCGAGCTGTACTCCGTCCTCTCACGCCTTCCCGCGCCACATCGCCTCGCACCCGACGTCTGCTATCAGATTATCCAGGAAAATCTTCGTGTCGCTCATACGGTTCCGGCCACAACTCAAACGTATTGGGACGTGCTCATTGGGTGCCGGGCGAAGAACATTTCGGGGGGAACCGTGTACGACGCATTGATCGTTCAGGCAGCGGTTATCGCCAAAGTCCAAACGATCGTCACACTCAACACTAAGCATTTCTCGCGCTTGGTTCCGGACGAGATCGCCGTCGTGTCTCCGTAGCGAACATCGAGTTCTCCCATAACCGAAGTTCCAAGTGTTCGGTCTTGTATCCGGAAGTTAACATCCTGTCAACATCATCTCCAGCCCACCGTGGACTCGTCGTGGAAATCGATGGCAAACTGAGGTCAGAACTCAACGATGCGAACCAAAGGAGTCCCTCAATGTCAGCTATCAACTCTAATCCTACCGGTACCTATTTCACCGGCGTCTCCATAGGCTTGACGGACCTCGGAATTAAGCCTAGAAACCCCATGGATTTCTATAGGGGCACGGGTGGGATTGGACTTCCTTCGAACAGCAACCCCGCTGAAAAGCGCGGCGACTGCGGCTGCCCGCACCCCGTCGACTCGGTTGAGATCGCTGCCGCTGCGAAGAAGCCCAATCCCTTCGAGGGCGTCTCCGAGAGTTCGACCCAAGTCACGGTGGACAAATGGGGCGAGGGAGAAAACGATTCTGTCGAGAGCATCTTGCGAAAACAGGGCTACTCCCTCAAAGAGATCCACGCGAAAGACACCCAAGGGCGTACCTTGATCGACCGGGTCGCCAGCGCCAACGGTCTAAAGAATCCCAACGTGATCAGACCCGGACAGGAACTCGATGTACCAGCCAAGGCCGATTCCACCTCAGTCTCGGCAAGCGTCGACATTGGCTCCGCAAGGAGTCCGCGACCGCGCACAACCCCGTTCACCCCTAGGCTGGCTGACATTTTAGCTCGGGCCAAATTGCTGTAGTCCGCGGCACCCAATGGGCGGCACTGGCGGCATTGACGGTCGTGGCCGTCGCGTCGCTTCTCCGCAGCCAGACTAGCTCTTTCGTGATCGGAAGCCCTTCGGAAACGAATAAGGTATACTGGCGCCTATGGATCACGTCGCCCGTTTGCCCAGGATTTTACATCGCCTCGACGGGAGATCGTCGGGGGCTCCACTAACTAAAAAACCTTTCGTAAGTCATGGGAATCAGAGGACCTCGAAGATAGCCGCAGCAAACCATCGCAACGAACCGCACTCTCGAAGGCCGACTATTGAAACCGTTGTGGACGCCCCCGCGGGCAAACCGCTCCGACCTTCGTCCGAGGCGCGCGCGCTCTTTTTTCGCTCGTTGTCCACCATGTTTCGCGCCGGTGTGCCGTTGGTTCAGGCCCTCGATCTGTTGGCCCGCCAAAATGAGGATCGCGACATGGCGAACGCCGCCGGCCAAATTCGCGACAATCTGATCGGCGGACAAACCCTGTCCAACTCTATGACGACCTGTCGCGGCGCGTTCACGGACTTTCACTTGCGCCTCGTCAAAGTTGCCGAAGGATCAGGGACTCTCGACTCTACCCTTTTACACTTGGCCGAGCACGAAGAAAAACT
>JBBKWP010000065.1:0-3125 GCA_037968995.1 Candidatus Xenobia bacterium | reverse complement strand
ACAGAAAAGGCGGGCCGCTCGAGCGGCCCGCCTTTTCTGTGGAGGGTATTTCTCCGAAGTGGGCGTTTGATCGCCTTAGCTTTGGGCGAATGCGGAACCCGCGCTGTGGAGAAATTCATTGGCGTACTCGTTGTAGGTGTCGTTGATTTTGTTGAGCTGTTGGAACGACTCCACGAACCCTTCACGATATCCCTCGTAGACTCCCATCCCGAGGCCCACAGCGGCGCCGCCGACGAAGCCCAGGGGAAGAGCGACCGCTGCCAACGGGGCGGTAAGCAGGTGGCCGGCGGTTTTTAGCGGGGTGCCGACGTCGCTTTCGTGAATGGACCTGTTAGCTTTGAGAAAGGCTGACGGAATGTTTTTGGCGGTTGTCCATCCGAGTTGGGCGGCGCCCTGAACGGTCGTTCCCAACCCAGCGGCCACACCGACGGCGGCCCGGAGCGGAGAGACGTCGAATCTCTCTTCACCCTCTTCCAACTTTTTGTCACCGAATTCTCGTATGGCTTCTCGAGCATTAGAGGTCACTTCAGTGTTGAAACCTTTCACGTCTTCACCGGCAGCCTTGATGGCGCCTCCGATTCCGTGCTGGGCGCCTTCACTGAATCCCCGGTACAGACCGAAGCCCAGGCTTCCGAGAGCGGTCGCGGCAATGCCGACGGGCACAGCGGCCAAGGTGAGAAGTCCGATTCCGCTTTTCAGCCACGGTCCGATGGTCTGGTTTTTCACCAGAGCGACCTCGGCTTCAACCGCCAACTCGATCGCTTGGGGGATAGAACTGATAGTGTTCGCGACCGTCTCAATGGCGGCGGCGGCCACCGCACCCACGAGGCCCCGACCGACGTCAGACCAGCTGACTTCGTCGGCAGTCTCAGTGATCGCTGACTCGGTCTTCTCTTGGGGGGCGGCTTCTTGGGTCGCTTTCGTCGCGGCGAGCGAGCGTTGCGCCTGGGTTGAATATGTATTGTTTATAAGCATCGGATATCTCCTGGTATTTCTTTGATGCTCAAACTATAAGATGCGCCAATGATACACTGGTGAAAGAGAAGTCACGCAGCAGTCACGAGTTCAGGCGGTCGCCAAGATGGCCGTTTACGGCCATCCTAGAGTCTTGAGGATGTCACGCAAAAGGTCTACCGGCACGTCTTGATTCACGTTCGTTCCGTTCATCAAGATGGCGACGCTACTTCCACTCACTGGGTCAGTGAAGACACCAGCCTGGTAGCCTAGACCGACTCCGCTATGGCCCCACCAGTTTTCGACTTCACCCATTCCCAACCCGTAACTATCATAATCCGGACCATTCGTGGGGGGGAGACTGACAAAACGCTGAGCTTGAAGATCCGATGACAGCAGAGTCCCTAGGGCTAGAGCACGGCCCCACTGGTGAAGGTCTTCTAGGGTGCCGGCCATGGCTCCGGATGCCCCGAGCGCTGTGCTGTTGACTAGGAGTTCTTCGAACATGTTTGTGTCATCGTCAAAAGTGTATCCGTGCGCTTTGGGATCTGGAAGGTTGGGTCCGGTGACGTAGACGGTTGCCGACAGGGCCAGGGGAACGAAGATTCGTTCGGCATAAAGTCGCGTTATCGACCTTTCGGTCACGGCTTCTACGACTTCTCCAATGAGAACGGTGTTGGTATTGGAATACTCGTAGGCTGTTCCCGCTGCGAAGTTTACCGGGTGAGAAAAGGCGAGGGCCAAGAGTTCCCGCGGAGTCCAAGGGCGCTCGAAGTCGTTGGCAAACTCGGCCAAAAACTGGTCGTCTTTGGTGTAGTTGAATAGACCGCTGGTCATATTGGCCAACTGCCGAAGCGTGATGTTTTCTCCGTTGGGCACTCCCGGGTAGTAGTCGTCCACGGGTGCATCGAGGTTCAGTTGCCCTTCATCGACTAACTGGAGCATCAAGGTGACCGTGAGACTTTTCGTGATGCTACGCCAGGCGGAATAGTCACCAAAATCGATAGCTCGGCCGGTTTCAACGTCGGCCAAACCCGTCGCACTGGTCCAAGTCCCGTTTGGGGTCCAGACTCCGACCAAGGCTCCGGGGATGCGGTTCGCGGCCATTGCCCGATCCACGTCCGCTTGAAGTTCAGACCCTAACAGAGTCGGGTTTGGTGGTATCCAAGCGCTGGGAGGGTTAAGCGGCGGTACGGAGCTTGAGGAGTCCCCGCAACCAGAGAAGACGAGGAGACAGGCGAGTACAAAGAAAAGGTGACGATAATTCATGGATCCCGGTTCGAATGGCCCTAGCTAACACCTCTAGGCTCGGGTGCCCTTAAATGGCATCCTCTAATACCAGGCGCACCATCGCAGCGGCCATTTTTCGTGGCTCTTCGCTTTCGAGGGCTTCTAAATCGTTTCGCGAGGGTCGAAAGTGTGATAGCCAACGTTGCCGTTCATTCTCCACCGAAGTGGGAGAGATGGCAGGTAGCTTGGGCAAAATCGTCACAATGGAGCGCGCCATCTCAGGCGGGAGGAGGTCCAATATCGCCTCCATCAATGAAGGGGGCAACGACAACAGAACAATGGCGGCGCTGACAACGCTGGGATCCAGCGTTTGATGAGTGCACGACCTTTGGGGTCCTTTAGCGCGCTCACGCTCACGCTGACCCCGCCGGATGTAGTGAACGGCGACGACGGTGGTGACGAGGAGCGGAACGGTAAGGAAAGCCACAAGGTTGATTGTATCACAGGCCGAGACCTTAAGACGACTTGTTCCCAGGACCCTCAGAGGACGCCGTTTGAGACCGTTAGACGTCGGCGTCCGTACCGTTCTCGATCTCCGAGGGCTTGCCGCTCGACCGGTCTCCCTCCAGGCGGATTCGCGGAAGCGACGAACTCTGTTCGGTTTGCAAATATTTGAGCAGACCCTCCCGGATCTCACAATGAAGGTCCCAGGCGTCGGCGGCGTTGTCCGCGGTCGCGATCACTCGGATCTTAACGCCACGCTCCGTGAACTCCAGCACTTCGAGTTTCGGCTCAAAGTTTTCAGACCAAAGTTCGGACTCTTGGGCGAGTCGGAGATACTCGGAGCGCAATCCGTTGAGGTCTACGAAGTAGTCGAGTTCGATCTCCACAGTCCTTAAAGTCTGCGGGTTCTTAAGGGAGTAGCTTGAGAACGGCTGGCT
>JBBKWP010000064.1:0-3006 GCA_037968995.1 Candidatus Xenobia bacterium | reverse complement strand
CAGCGGCGTCTTTGCCTGCCTCGACCGGCCCGGAAACGGGACGCTCGAGGCCTCCGGTTGAGGTCGAAGAATTCTGGGAGGATGAGGATCCTCCGGACCAATCCCAAGCGGAAAAGTTGACCGGCGAGTGGCGTTCCGTCTCGTTGCTCCTGCTCTCTCGGCTGATGGTCGCGCGATCCGAGGGCGCGGAAGCTCTCGTGTTGGTCGTACTGTAATTCGGTCGCCAGTCAGCGGTAATCTCCCGAACACCGGTGGATCGTGCCGGAACTCTGCTCGCAGGGATTGGTGAGTGGTTTAACGACTCGGATCTCCCCAGGCCGGTCGACGCTCGTCCTGCCAGGCTCCCTAGGCGTAGACCTTTCAGGATCGACCCACTCGATTTAAGGGAATCGTTCAACCGTAGTTGAGAGCCTCACCTCCCTCCCTTGGAGCCACCCGTGGCGGTCTGCCCTTTCGCGAGCGGGCCGCCACCGCCGGCCCAGCCTGCTGTCATTTCGTGAAGGGTTAGCCACACCTTAGCCGCGAACCATGAGCGATGCAAAAGGGTCTCTTATCGTGTTTGCTCGCCGCCACTCTTTTCTCTCTTCCCGGAGCGTCCCAGGATGGAGGGACGCCCGACCCCGGAGCGGTGCTGAAGGGTCTGGGTTCTCCCGACCACCAGGTGCGAGTCAAGGCTGTGGACCAGGCTCAACAAGTGGTTTACTCCGTCGAGAATCCGAAGATCCGTCAAGCCTTTCGCGACGCCTTGTTCGCCAATCTCTCGCAAGAAGATTCGCCCGAACAGCGAGCGAACATCGCTAGCATTCTGCAGTCTTTTCTCAGCCAAGCGGGAACCCCGACGGCCGACTTTCAGAAAGCCGAGACCTACCTGGCTGACCCCAACCGCAGCGTCCGCCACGCCATGTGGTTGGCCTTTTATCAGCAGGCCAGCCAACCCAGCCTGAACGAGGAAATCGACGATCGGCTTTTAGCCCTGACCGAGCATCCGGATACCGCCGTCCGTCTGGAGGCCCTCAACTGGGCCATCGAGGCCGGTAAGAACCGCGAAAATGCCGTGGGCTCACCGCTTTCAGGATTAGGGCGTAAGTCTTTGCCATTGTTCCAGGAGTGGTCGGAAAGCCCCGACCCAGTCTGGCGCAATCTGGCCATCTTTGGTGTCCTCTCCAAGTTTGATCACGACACCGACACCGCACTCGATATCATGAAGCGGCACTTAGATGACCCTCACGGCGACACGCGCTCGCTGATCCTCGACTTCATCACCCGCCGCGGACGGTCCGATGGACGACTGACGGTTCTGCGCCCGGCTCTCGAAAAGCGCTTCGCCGTACGCCCCATCGGAAAAGATTTTCCAGCTCAAGCTGACGCCGAGTTAGGACCGGCCGCCAACCCTCCCATGAGCGAAACGTTCCGCTTGGTTCTCGCTTTGGCTGTGATAGGACCTCTGCCTGAAGATGCCTGGGACTACGTTTTAAACGAAGCCGTCAAGACGGAGGCCCCAGAGATGCTCTTGCAACTGGCCCGGCTTGAAGGCGAATCAGGACGTCCGCTGGTGGGTAAACTATTGCAAGACAAACCCGCTGACGAATGGCTAACCTACCCCGACGCTTTCCTGGACACGGGACTTCCTCAAGCATTCCTCCCCATCATCGTTGAAACGTTGGCGGGCCGACCGCTCTCCTATTCGCAAGATGATTTCGAAGGATCCTATTCGACACGTTCTTTGCTTTTGGTTTTAGCCCACTCCGACTCGTCAGCCGCTAGCATCCTGGACCAGGCAAAACGGCACCTCGACAGCACTTCCCCCAATGTGCGGGCTGCTGCGGTTTACGCTTTAGCGGTGCTGGATGCTGACGGGCCCGCAGGTGCGGCCGCCGCCGCCGCGATGATGGCTGGAGATTGGAGCGAGTTGTACACAGACGCCGCTCTCTTGGCCGGCGCTGCTTATCGCTTGCGTGACCACGGCTTGACCTTCACCGAGAATTTGCGCATCGAACACGCGAGTGTCGCCCCCCTGATCCTGAACCTCCTCGGGCAGCCACGCGACGGGGACCAAACGCCCCCGTTCGTCGACGACTACGAGTGGGCACGGGTCAGTGGACAGTACGACGGCGGAACCGGTTTTGACCAGGTTATTTGCGAACTGCTCTGGTTGGCCAGCTATCCGCAGCCCAGGGCCCGCCCCGGCCTTGTTCGCCTGAGTACCCACGAAGACGCAGTGGTCAGCGCCGCAGCACAAAACGCTTTGAACGCTCTCGATTCCTAGTACCCTCAGCGCGTTATGAAGCCCGGGGCTATTGCGCTAAAGCTGCGGAGAGACTCAACAAAGACCGCCGGCAAAGACCGCCGGCATAGCCGTCGGACGCGCCGAGCATGGCGCCGACAGCCGAACCGATCAGGGCCGCTGCAGCCCCACCGACGGGACCATAGTTGCCCAAAAGCCAATCCTCGGCACGGAATAGCGGAACCACGGAACCTTAGGAGAAGCGCTTGGTCATGCAGTCTGACCTTCACGTGCTTTACGAAGACTACCATATGCTCGTCGTGATCAAGCCGCCGGGGGTTCCAACCCAGAGCGATTCCTCTGGCGACCCGAGCCTTCTGGACATGGCCGAAGCTTACCTCAAAACATCACCGAAGAAGCCGCGCGATACCTTTGTAGGGATGGTTCACCGTCTGGACCGACCGACTGGCGGAGTGATCGTCGTGGGTCGATCGCCCAAGGCGACCATGCAACTCAAAGACCAGTTCCGTCAGCGAAAGGTGCAAAAGACTTACTTGGCGGCCTGCCAAGGGGTGCCGCAACGCGAGAGGGCGAAGTTGGTCCACTTCCTCAAAAAACTGCCCGGAGCCAATCGTATGGCTGTGTCAGAAAAGGAGTCGCACGGGAGTCAGCGGGCCGAACTGTCGTATCGCTTGTTGGGTAAGTCGGCCAACGGACGCGATGCGCTCTTAGAAGTTCAGCCCTTGACTGGCCGGCAACATCAGATTCGGGCTCAACTCGCC
>JBBKWP010000063.1:0-2736 GCA_037968995.1 Candidatus Xenobia bacterium | reverse complement strand
TACTGGGTCGGGGCGGGGCTTATCGCGGCTGGCTTCGCCTTCCACGTCTATGGCTTCGCGATGCGCTGCCTGATCGCGGGGCGTCCTCCGGTGACGAACATGTACGAGTCGGTGATCTGGGTGGCCTTCGGGGCCGTGCTGTTCGCCTTTATTCTAGAGTGGCGATCGTCAAAGGGACACTTTCTTAAGGCGGCGGCTTTTGGGGCCACGGTGTGTCTGATTCTAGCGGACTTGCTGCCTACGGTTTTGGATCCGTCGATTCATCCGTTGACCCCGGTTCTGCGCAGCAATTTCTGGTTGACCATCCACGTTCTCTGTATCACCTTGGGCTATGCGGCCTTCTTGTTGTCACTGGGCTTGGGTCATATGGTGCTGTGGAAGAGTGCGCTGCGTAAAGACTCTACCGAACAGCTGAACTCGTTGCACGATGCGGTCTATAAGGCTATGCAGATCGGTGTCATTTTCTTGGCGGCCGGCACGATTCTGGGCGGCGTCTGGGCGAACTATTCGTGGGGCCGCTTCTGGGGCTGGGACCCTAAAGAGGTCTGGGCGCTGATCGCTCTTTTGGGGTATGTTGCTATCTTGCACGGCCGACACGCGGGTTGGCTGCGAAAATTCGGAGTTTCGGCCTGGTCGGTGTTAGCCTTTCAAGGGGTTCTGATGGCCTGGTATGGCGTGAACTATGTTTTGGGAGCGGGACTCCACTCCTACGGATTCGGTACGGGTGGCGGGCAATACGTGGCGATCTTTTCCGGCTTTGAGGTGGTCTTCGTACTGTGGGCCTGGTGGAGACACCGCAAGGCTCCGGCGCTCTCGGAGTCCCAACCGGCGAAGCCTATGGGCTGTCCTTTTTCCGCCTTTTCGAAATTGGAGTCTGGTGACAAATAGCTTGCGCGCTGTAAGTCATCAGATTTCGGATCAAAACTACCAAGGAGACTTAAAAAGAATGACTGACACTATCACACCTATGGACCCTAACCTTGCCCACTTCGCGACCTTCGCGTTGTCCAGCGGCATTGGCCACGATTTGCGAAAAGAACCGGCCTATGCTAACGGTAAGAACGCCCGCTGCTTGGTGCGTTGCAAGGAGTTGACGCTGGTGGTCACGGCGCTTGCCCAAGGGAGTGGACTGAAACCCCATCACGCGCCTGGTCCGGCTACAGCGATCGTTTTGGAAGGTGAGATCACTTTTCGCACGGTGGGAGAAAAGCCGTCGGAGACGGTGCTTGGGCAGCACGACTGCGCGGTGTTCTCAACGGATGTGCAGCATGCGGTGACGGCCAACAAGGAAACGCTGCTTTTGATTGTGATCGGCAACAAGAAGGGCGAGTAATTTTTTGGGGGGAAACGAATTTTCGCTCCGAACCCCTCGGCCATGAAAAACTTATCCCTCGTCTCGCTATTTCTTGCTCTTCTTTGCGTTTCCGCTCTGGCCCAGACACGACAGATTTCGGTCCTAGCCGACTTTTCCGACCGAGGTCAGTTCGAAGTGGAAAATCGACTCTTCGAAGCCCTCGAGAGGATCCAGAAGTCTGGTAAGCTGAGTGGACTTAACATTGACGCCTCGCCGTTGGTGATCAACACGGGCCAGGCGGATGGAAAGGCGCTGCTGCAGAGCTGGAATCTCAGCGAGGCAGACCTACCGGTGCTGGCGATGACCACGGTGACCGCTGAGGGGGCGCGACCGACGCTCCTTTGGTACTGGAAGGTGGACAGCGTGCCGTCGGCCATCAGCGCTCTTCAGGCTGAACTTGGGATCGGCACATCGGCTGCGCTGCCCATCATACGAGCGGCCGACTACACGCCGAAAGACGGTCCTCTCGCGGCGGGCAGGCCGATTGTGGTGACGGTTCAGGGCACGGAAAACTGTTCGGCGACGTTTGACATCGGTGGAGTGCAGGGCGTTCCCCTCTTCGAATTGGAGAGCGGCCTCTACCGAGGAGAATACGTGGTCAAAGCCGAGGATCGCACCGACGCGGCGATCACCGTGCGTCTCACCTCCGAGAGCGGAGCGAGTATGGACCGGATGCTGGGTCAGGTTCTTTTGCAAGGAGTTCAGGCTCCCCACTTACAGTCCGCCCGCCAGATCTCTAGCGGAGAATGGCTTCTCACGGGCACCGCACCCGCCAACTCCCTGGTCACCGTGAAAGCCGTGATGAAGCAGACCTTCATCTTCAAGTTCAAGAGCGTCACCGAGTTTCAAGGCACGGCCGACGCCTCTGGGCAGTTTCAGTTGAAGTCCTACATCGAAGACAACGTGGGAGGGTCTGAAGCCACTTTCACAGCGACCGCCACCCTGGGACAAGTGACCCAAACCTCGGAACAGAAAATGGTCTTTCAAGGGCTTCCCCAGCGTTATCTTCCCCCCGCCGACAATATGCCGACCTTCTCCCCCTGGTCGCTGGCAGGTCAGTGGTATCACGGTGATCGGGCGACCAATATCCGGGTCGACGGCGTGGATTCCGTGGTGATTCGCAACGAGTTCGGCCAGCAGACTTTGCTTTATTTGGTAGGTCGCGACCGACTCGAAAGCCGCGGCTCTTACCGTCTCACTGGGCGAGTCAATGGCCGCACCATTCTGTGGGACAACGGCACTCGCTGGGACCGCAGGAAATCGTAGTCTTGGAATGACGGGGTCGTAAGTGTGGGGCGCTGTGTGGATTCGCGGCGCGACGACCCGCTGTTGGCGCGTGGGTCGACCCGCACTCCGACTGTGGGTTTCGAGGGGCGCTGGGA
>JBBKWP010000062.1:0-4027 GCA_037968995.1 Candidatus Xenobia bacterium | reverse complement strand
CCTGCAGACATCGCTCATAATCGAAAGAGCCTCCGCCCACGGTAGCGGGCCTTGGGTCGTGACTCTCTGGTAAGCACTTCCGCCCTCTACCAACTGCATAGCGATAAAGTGTCGTCCCTCCCACTTCCCTACGTCGTAGATCCCTACCACGTTTGGATGCTCGATTTTGGCCGCCGTACGGGCTTCTCGACGAAAGCGCTCCACGGCGTCTTCCATTCCAAAGTCCAATACCGGCAACAGTTTCAGGGCCGCCCGTCGTTCTAAAACTTCGTTGACGGCTTCGTAAACAACACCCATGCCTCCGCGGCCAAGAACGCCCCTGATGGTGTAGTTCCCGAGCACTGTCCCAGGAGCCAAGGCTTCCACTTTTTCGGTCTTGAAAACCGGGGGCTCGTTGAAGTCTTCGGTAGGCTGTTCGCGTTCCGAGAGAGGCGGAGTGCCACCCTTGTTCAGGTGCGCTTGAATGCGGGCCTCGGTGACGGCGATGTCGATCGGCTTTTGGATGTAGTCGTTGGCGCCTGATTCGAAAGCCTTCACCATGTCGGCGCTTTCGTCGCGAGCCGAGACCACGATAACCGGGAGTTCTGTGCGACTGTGCGACTGACGGATGGCCTGTAAAACCTCCATTCCATCCATTTTTGGCATCTGAAGGTCGAGCAAGATGAGGTCGAAGGTCTGCTCGGCGACGAGGGCGAGGGCTTCCGCTCCGTCGCGAGCCTCAACGACCGAATATCCTCCGCGCGTCAGATGCAGTGCCAGTATGGCTCGGTTGGTGTCGAAGTCGTCCACCACAAGCAGGCGGCCACGATCGGACGGTAAGGACAAAGGCTCAGTCATCGGGGGTTCAACCACCAGTCCAACAATGCGGTTTCCTTCGTTTTCGCTGCCATCAGATCGCGGAAGTTCTGCCGAGCCCTCGAGAGACCTTGCTTGGCATTGTCCAATATCACCCGCTGCCTGCTTGACGAAGGTCGCTTTGCTTTATTTCTCGACCGGCGGATGGCTTCGTTTTGTGTTACTCTGTCGCTAGTGATCGGATGTCTCACCATTATACCAGGGTTCAAGAACCGACACACCGGCTTTACACTTCCGGAAATGACGGTTTCGGTCTTTCTCCTATCCCTGGTGATGTTGCTGACCGTGGGGGCGTTTATACCCGGGCTTAAGATCAGCCGTCAAGCCGAGGAGAGTATCGCCTCTCAAAGAGAGATTGTCCTGAGTTATGAGAAACTGTTCGCTGAGTTGGAATTGATGGACCGACTGAGCGTGACGACGATGGACGGCGGCTTGTCCTACCTGAGCCACCGGAGCTACTCTGGGACGAATCCGGTACTGGACCCCACGGAGATGACAGTCTTCGGTTTCTCGTCGCTTCGCAGCGTCTGGAAGAAGTTCGTAGTACTACGCCTGCGGGACCGGCGCTTGTTGAAACGCGAGTATCCTTACGCGGGAGGATCGGTTTTGGCCCGGGTCAATTCGGACGACTTGTTGAACGTCGCGGACTCTCCTGGTCGCGAAGAAAAGGTGTTTGCTCGAGACATCGAAGAGTTTAAAGCAGGAACGGTAGGGCTTTCTCGACTCGAAATTCGGCTTCGGTCCGTGAATCGTGGTGCTCGAACCCCGGAAGCCTGCGACGTCACTTTCCAAATTGCAATGAGGGGAACGAACGGATGAGACGAAGAGGAATCGCGTTGATCTCGGTGCTGATGTTAGCCGCGGCCATCTTGGCTATTCTGGCGGCCGGGCTGCAACTTGGGGCCAGTGGAGTGTTGCACGTCTCTCAAGCGCACAAGAGAAATGTCGCTTTATGCGCGGCGGAAGCGGGCGTCTACGAGGCGGTCCTCCGCTTGGAGAACGATAAGGGTTTCACCGGAACCGCCGCTGGAGACCTTGTCGCCTCAGGCGGAAAGTTCTCCATTTCCGTGACGAACGATCTTTGGACCGGGGCAGAGGCCACCGTGGTGTCCACGGGGACCTATGCGGGTGTTAGCCGAACACTGAAAGTGTCGCTCCAACCGGATACCGAAGGATTTGGCGCACTCTCGTTGGGCGGAAAAGTCTATACTTACGACAAGGCCTACATCAATGGAATATCGTCCGCGAAGAACCCACTGTACAGACCGGGGAACGGCCACTCTGAATTCGGTGGCGCGACGGATGATGGTTTCGTAGGTCAAGATTTTAATGGAGACGGTGAGCAGGCTCGGATTCGCGCTACCGGCGATCTCTCGGCCGCCGGACGGTTCGCTTCAGACCTTGAGGTGGTTGCGCGATCCAAAAAAGAGATGGTGCACGAACCGCAATACCGTCTGAATAAAGACGAGATGTTAGCCGTGAGTTTTTCCGCGGGGACGGTTCCAACAGACGGTAAATTTACTGGAAGCGCACGTTTCAATGGCGACGTGACCTTCCCCATGAAGGTCACCATCGCAGAGGGGGCCACCATCCATATTCAAGGAGGAAGCGCCAAGTTTTTGGGTGGGCTTGAAGGGAAGGGGAGTCTGGTAGTTGACGGAGATATCGTCATTCAGACGGACGCCGAGTTTGATAGTTCCAACGATTCGGGCCTAAAAGTGTTGGCCGACGGTTCGATCGCTATTTCACATCCTGAGGCAAGCTCCGATGACGAGGGCGTTCATTATGAGATCGATGCCGTCGGCGACTACTTCGCGCAGATGCCGCCAGACGCACCGTCTCAGATCGCTCAAGGTGTTCCCGTAAACGCACCCCGTGACGGCGATTTTTTTCTCTGGATTGACGACCAGTTGAGTGGAACGCCAAGCCCGGAATTCAATCAGTGGTACGAGGGCGACGGGTCGGAAATGAATCCGGGCCTGAGTCCGTCTACCAAGCAATGGCTCGGCCAATCGAGAGGTATTAAGGAGGACATCAAAGCATGGGCCGACAGCGCGAACGGATAAGTCAAATATTTTCAGGGGTCGTATTGCTCGCCTGTTTAGGCTGCGGTAGTTCCGCCGGGCAAACCCCCCCTAGCTATATTCCACCGGAAATGGCCGCTGACATCGCGGCTGGTGCGGCGGGAACCACCTTCACTACCACTGGGCTGAACCAGACGATGAACGGCAACGAATGGTTGCAGGCAACGCTTTTCGGGGCTCCCAATCGGGCGGACCCGCGTTTACCCAACTATGCTTACTTTCAGGGAATTCTTCAGGCAAAAAAACATCTGCTCATCGCGGGCCAAGTGCGTGTCGTTGGTGGCGTTTTGGGGTCAGACAACGGAGTGGCCAGTTTTTATGCGGGAGCGATGGTGACTACGAACCCCTATGCGTTCACCGGTGCCGGCCCTGTACTGACCGGCGGGCCGAACGGGATCCGGACCAGGGTGGGACACTGGGAAGAGATACCCACCCCTTAAAGGACGGCTTCCTAGAAGGAGGGCTCTTGTGTGCGACTCTCTAGGACCACGTTACGTTGCCTTCCCTCTTCGGTCCATCGCACGATGACCACGAGGGAGTAGATCTCGCCGGCCACGAGCACAGCTTTCCCTTCGCCTTCAAAAACCATCGCACTCTTTCGGCCGACTTCATTTTTCTCTGGGTCGGTCTCGTTTTCGAGCAGAAGCTCTTCGTGGGTTTCGCGATAGCCTTCCGAGGTCTTGGCCACGGCGAACGCGCTCGGAGAGTCTCTCAGCTTTTCCAAGATGGTGCGCGCCTGCATGGTGGCGATCCCTTGGTTTTTCCCTTCACGAGCCGCGCGATGGATCGTGGCGAAGTACGAGACCATCGTGATCACCGCAATCGTCAATATGCCGAGAGCCGCCACGATTTCGGCCAACGTCAGACCAGATTGACAGCGATGGCTTTGTTCTGGCGTCCGTTTGACGAATGACGAGGGCATCATGAGAGATTCTCTTTCGTTGGCGGAAAGGCCTCGCGTTGACGCTTCCGCTCTGAGCCCTTCAAGCCCGCTTACAACTCCGATGAGGCACGCAGATTTAAAATTTCCGACGATTCCTTGCCAACTCCTAGTGCTTCTGCAGTAAAAACTTCCTCATCTCCGACAC
>JBBKWP010000061.1:0-18220 GCA_037968995.1 Candidatus Xenobia bacterium | reverse complement strand
CTTGTCAACAAAGAGGCAACTCCGAGTCCAGTGACCTTCGACGATCTCGTCTCCCGGGGTTTCGTGCTGGCGCAAGGTGGCTCGGGTGAAGAGTTCGCAAAATACCCCATAGACCAGGTGCCCATAGCCAGTGACAGGACGTTTGCCCCTACGCGCGACCGAAGTGCTATCTCGGAACTCTATCTAGAAGGTCTATCTACTCGCAATTTTTCGTAATCTATTCCGAGCGGCCTTCCCTAAACTTCAGACGAAGTTCATCCTTTTCAGCCTCGGACCAGTCACCCTCACTGGTGATCCGTTTGACCATCGTCTCAACGTGGGCGAGATCCTCGTCGGCTCTGTCTTGCTCGTGTTCAGCTGCGCTAGCGCGAGCTCGCGCAACTCCGGAGTCTAAGAACACTACTGCCAAGCCCACCAAGAGATTGAACGCCATCAGGGGAGGCGCGAAAGTTTCGCGATCAACCCATCCCGCACCAAAGAAGGTCTGCAGAAAGCCGGCGTTGAGAAGTCCCATTACCGCTGTCACGCCGACCGTGATCGTGCCTGCTTTGAATCTATATTCGGCCGAGTTCACATTGTAGGGATAGACTTTCACAGCGATCAGTCCGAGAATAACCCCGAAGACGGTGAAAGCGGCAGTCCCCGCCCAGAGCTCCCCAGCGGCTCCTGGACGAGAGAGCTTGCCCTCCCCCTCTAGGAGCCACCACATTAGCCCATAACCCATGAGGGCGCAGAGGAGCGAACAGGCCAGATAGAGTCGGTACTTCATGGCTTTCCCTTCTGGGTGACTAACAATAATCCTTAGGTCTGTATCTCGGCCCCAAATAACGAAGATTCTTGAAGTTCACTACGAAGTCGTAATACATGCTCTCGTTACCACCTTTTGAGACCGAACTTTTTTTTGTCGATTATGAATTCACCACGCCTCACAACTTGGCGGCCTCCGATTGTGAGACGGTGAGTATCGGAGAGCTACTTGACCTAGCGGGGTCCAACGTCACGGACTTGATGGCTCAGAAATTAGGCTATACGGAAACTTGGGGAAACCCCGACCTGCGGGAACAGATCGCCAATCGATATCCCAGCTTGAATCGGGACCAGGTCTTGGTGCTTGGCAGTCCCATCGAAGGACTTTTTCTGATGT
Organism: Candidatus Xenobia bacterium; assembly: GCA_037968995.1. Lineage (GTDB taxonomy): Bacteria > Vulcanimicrobiota > Xenobia > Xenobiales > JADMJV01 > JAEXNA01. Next base: position 17,076 of record JBBKWP010000061.1, on the reverse strand, counting down.
CTCGCCATTTTTCTGGCGAGACCATCGTGCTCACACCGGCCTACGATGCGTTAAAGAATCTCCCGTCTACTGTAAAAACTTGGCCCTTACTGCCAACCCCTACAGGATGGGAACTCGACTTCGAGACGCTCAACAGGCTGGTGAGCCCTCAGACCGAGCTACTGGTCGTAAATTTTCCCCATAATCCCACAGGGTTTGTTCCCAGCCCGGCCCAGTGGCATCAGTTAGTGAAGTGGGCCCAAACCAGAGATATCTGGCTGTTCTGTGACGAAATATACCAAGGCCTCCTCAGACCCGACACCCCGCCCATTGAGTCGGCCGTTGACCTCTATGACAAAGCCGTGGTGCTGGGTGGCCTGTCTAAATCCCACGGCCTCCCAGGGCTGCGGTCCGGCTGGCTGGCTAGTCAGGACCGAGACCTACTCAAGAAGCTTCACGACCTCAAGCTCTATACGTCGATGTGTCCGGCCGCTCCAACAGAATTTCTGTCTCAGATTGCCTTGTCCGTCGAGGGCAAATTGGTGGCCCGCTCCAACCGACTCATTGAAGAGAATTTGAGGATCGCCGAGACCTTCTTTGCCCGACACCAAGACGTCTTCCACTGGCGTCGGCCTTTAGGAGCCAGCGTTGGCTTAGCCGAGCTTTTAGCGATCCCGTCTGCCCAAAACTGGACAAGAGAACTGGCCCAGCAGCACGGAGTGGTACTCCTCCCTAGTTCGTTTCTAGGTTTTCCTGATAAATATGTGCGTTTCGGCCTAGGCCGTCGCAGTTTTCCCAGCGGTCTCAAAGCGCTGGAACAGATCCTCATTTAATATCAATCAACAGTCTCAACTGTAGGACAAAAATCCCGAGCATCGGCCACAGGACGCAAATGATCTCCTGGCCCAAATCGCTGGCTTAAACCTAGAAGAGACTTAGACGAACTTCGCTCTATCCCGAAGAACACATGAGACAAAAAAAGAGCCTCGCCACTTGAAGCGGCGAGGCTTTTTTGCTGCCCCGAGTTTAGGGTGCGGTTGTTGCGGTCGGGTTCTTAGACTTCGCGCTTGAGGGCGCGGGCCAAAGTCTGGCTGCAATCGTCGAGGTGAGCCCGTCTTTCCAGGCTCATTTCGCCGTCCAGCGACGTATCGATCTGCTTCTTCAGTTGGGTCGTCAGATAGCGCATCAAACTGCGAGCCTCACCGGGCGCCCGACTATCCGAAGCGAGCAACGGACTCACGCCTTCGAGATATTCTCTTTGCAGGTCGCGACGCGCCTGAGAAATGTCCGCTTTCGCTCCGAGTTCCGACCAGATGGTATTCTGGACCGTCTCGTAGAGTTCGGACAGCTTGAAGGTGGGAGTGCCTTCGGCGACCTTCTCAGGATTGTCGATCAAGCGTTGGGCCACATCGGGATCCAGCAGCGACTCCAAAGCATTGGACTGCACGCGCAGAACACTCTGTCCGACATGAATGTTCTGATCGCCCCAAGTTTCGAAGCGGTCCTTTGCCAATCGCGAAACGAAATCCGGCTGAAACTGGAAACTGTCGGCCTGGAACATGGTCTCAGTGATAAGCTTCAGAGCCTCCCGCTGCTTCTCGGCGGGCACCGGTTCGTGGACAGGATTGCCCGTTCCCGCACGGTCGCGTCGCACGGTGACGCCGCCGATGTAACGGGCCATAAAGCGGGCTGCTCCAGCGACCTTGTTCAGTCCCGATGAGAACGAACTGGTCAATTGCTGATAGCTCTCGCCATCCGCCAAAGTTTGGGTTTGGGCGCGATCCCACAGTTCTCGACCCAACTTGACTTGTTTCTCGGCGAAAGCCAATGGATCGCTCCCCAAGTCGAAGCGGTTGACGCCAGGATCTGACGCATCGGCGGCTTCGTCACTTTCATAGGCGAGTAACGGATTGGTCGTGGTCTGCACCGCGATGTCACTGAGAGAGGTCTGCTCGGTCTTGTTGTCTAGCTGTTCATAAGCGTACTTGATCGCCAGATAGTCGTAGGCACCCAAAGTGGACATTACGAATTCACCCTGTTTTTCTCCCGCGCCGGCCAGGTTGAAGGGATGGTAGTCCATCACGGTCGAGCCGAGGCCGTTCTCTTTGGTGAACTCGGCGTCTTGCAACTGCTCCGGCGTGAAGACCGTGGAGCCTCGGAAGTTGTGACGCAGACCCAAGGTGTGGCCCACCTCGTGCATCACGACGTCTTTGATATAAGCGTTGGCGAGTTTCTGAGCGCCTTCGCCGTCGCCGCGCGCCTCTAGAAGGCTACCCGCGAAGAACTGCTCATTGCCGGCGTGTGCCAAATAATCACAAGCGTGGTCCCCGTGAGAATGAGCGTGGTCGTGTCCATCCCCTTCTTCCGTCTTCTTGGTAGAAGTAGGAAGGTCCGTGAACAGCTTCTGCGCGGATCTGCCAAAGACATCGGCCATGCGAATGTCGGCGTCAAGAATTTCACCACTGCGGGGGTCCACGTGGCTCGGTCCCACAGCCGAACCAACGTCGGCGGCCGTGTACCAGTTCACCGAAGCGTGACTAGCGTCCAAGGTGTCGAAAGTGTCGGTAGCCGATTGCTGCTTCACCTCGATGGCATTCTTAAAACCGATCGCTGCGAACGCCTTATTCCACTCCTCGATACCGGCCTTCACGGATTCGCGATACTTTTCGGGAACGTCACTAGCGATCCAGTATGTGATTGGCTTAACGGGCTCGGACATAGGAGCGTCCGGGTCTTTTTTCTCCAAACGCCATCGATTAACGTAGCGCACCTTGCCGTCGCCGACATCGCCCGTATAGTCTTTACGGGTGGTGACGAAGTGGCCGATACGATCGTCGGCTAAGCGCGGAGCCATCGGGGTGTCCGGCAGCTTCAAGAAATTGTAACGAAACTCGGTGAGAACACTTGCGCCGACCGGCGTCGTGGAAGGAAGATTCCTCACCAGCGCAGGATTTGAAGGAGCCTGATAGTGCGCCTGAACTCCGAAACTGGTCTGTCTCTCCGAGTTGTCTACCTGGGTAAAATGCGTATTCTTGGTGTCTAGGTTGAACGACGTACCGTAGGCGCGATGCAGTCGGTTCTGATAGCCGGGAATGTCCGTGAACAGCAGAGTGCTGGCGTCCACTAAGACTTCCCCATCGTCGTCTTTGGACGTATTCGCCGGAGCGCTCGCGATGAGACTGTCCGCGTAGTCCTCGGATACGAACTTGGCTTGTGGTGTTCCCGGTTCGGCAAAATTCTCGGTGTGAATCGCCACCAACTGAACCTGATCTCCAATCCGGCGAAACTCGGCCAACTGCGAGGAGCCTAACTCCGACCCCACCAAACGCTTCTCGCCAATGCTCTTGGAGATGTTCGCACTGAAGAAAAACGGCTTATTCAACTGATCGGCTTTAATGGAGAAGAAAACTTTGTCGTCTTTCTTGAGAAGCTTGAAGAGCCCGGGGACTTCCTCGGCTCCGCTCATAGAAGCCGCGGCCACAGACTTAATGGCCGCCGCTCTGGTGCCGGTGATGCTGGCCTTGTCGGTAGAAGCTGCCGAAACCGACTTTTCGGTGTTCGCTTTCTTTCTCGTCGACTTGGCGTTGACTTGCGCGGCGTTCGCGCTGTTGGCGGGAATGTTGAATCCCGACGTTCCTGAAATAATGGCCACTATACTTTTTTCCTTCTCAGACTAGTACTCTCAAGATTAAGGCGCTCAAAGACTCTCTACCATTGACGAGATGTTAAACCTGGTCCACTTTAGCAAAAATAGAGGCCCAGGGCCAGAAACATCTTGGGCCTAGGCCTGGGGAGAGTCTTTGTCCTCGCTCACAGGCAGCGAGAGAGAGGAAGAAAGCGAGTTCGCGATCTCTCGGGCCTCTTCGAGGGTGTCACAGCGGTAAAGCTCCACGGTCTTCTGGGTAGCTTCAGCGGGTTTCAATACGGCCTCCTGGATCCCCGGCAGCGGTTCCTCGCTCCTCAAGTAGACCGACCGATAGGTTTTGGTCGTTTTGTTCTTGCGCACGGATTTCTCCGCCACCAAGATATCTACAAACTCTGAAAGCGGCGTTGATGTCACCTTCTTTCCGTGCCAAAGGAACTTACTCCAACTGACGAGTTCTTGAGCTTTGAGATCGATCCACATTCCCGTTCGCCGAAAAAGCAGCACCGCTCCGACGGCACCGAAGGGAAATCCGAAAAACAGAACCAGGGGCACGCTCAGCAAAAGTCCGGCGAGATCCTGACTGAAGATCGGAGTCAAAGAGATGAGAGCGCCAATTCCGAAGGCGATCGATCCCGCCACCGCCTTGACTTTTGGAAGTCCGCCGTCGTGAATTATGATCCGTTCATCCGTCGTCATGGTCCAACCTACGACATTTGGGAGACCCGCCCTTTCCATCCTTTGCCGCCTTCACGGATTCTCCAAGCGTGATCCTATCCTTGCACCCCAGACCTCTAGGGTTATGAGGTCCAGTGCTCTGTCAACCGATACAAGACGGGTTAAGCCGACTTGTATAGGTTGACGGAGCACTAAGCTCGAACATCCGAGCTATGCGTTACATCTATATTCTGCTTTTGCTTTGCGTCTGTGCCCAGGCGGCCGACCCCAACGCTCAGAAAACCATTAGCGACCAACTCGACGACTTCCACCAAAGAGCGTCTCGCGCACAGGGGCCTGAGTACTTCGCGCACTTCGCCCCCGACGCGATTTTTTTGGGTACAGATATCACCGAGCGCTGGACTGTGGACGAATTCAAAGCGTACGCCATGCCCTTCTTCGAGAAAGGCAAGGGTTGGACTTATCTGCCGCAAGAGCGCCACGTCACCATTTCGAAAGACGGCAAGACCGCCTGGTTCGACGAAACTCTCAAGAGCCAGAATTATGGTGCCACTCGCGGCAGCGGAGTGTTGGTGAAACTCGGCGGCGAGTGGAAGATCAGCCAGTACAACCTGACGGTACCCGTTCCAAATGCGCTACTGCCCGAAGTTGTTGAGATGATCAAAGCGTCCGAGTTGAAGGTTCCATAAACGACTTTAGGAGTTCGCTGAGACGAGAGACCCCTACATTTCCCAGAATTGCCACCAAGCGCGTTTACCGAAGGGCTTTTCACCAAAGCCTAACTCTTTAGGGGAGACTGTGGCGTCTCGCGGCCGAAAACGGACGACTTCACGGGACGGTTGAAGATGCGAGGTTTCGAACGACTTTGCCTCAAACAAAACTCCCCCGGGACCTTCCAGGGTGTGGCCATCTTTGATGACTTTGCCGCTCTTAATCATGGGAAGCGCGGTTTTCACCAGGAAAACCGCCATTTCATTGGGGTCATACTTGTCCGTAAAACAGACTTCAAAATCGGTGGTATCCACCTGCCCCAGGCCGAGAACGTCCACCAGCATCCAGTCGGAATTCTCGACCTTCACGAAACGACGATTGGCCAACATATTGATAGCTGGAGCAGCAGCTTTATGGTAGTGATCGCAGGTTTGCGCCAACTCTTCTAGAGAGGCCAGGACTTCGCCGTTGGGATTAAAGTAGCACAGAGACGAGGAATGCTCTAAAAGGGCTTCCACGACACCCAACATCGGTTCACATTCTCGAGTAGAACTGTAACCGGCGGGCAGTTTGGTGTTGTAAGGTCCTTCTTCGGGGGAATAGGTGACCCGAACTCTTAAGAACGCTTGATGATTGGTGACACAGTCTCGACCTTCCGGCCAAGCGCAGAATTGAGCCGCGCGAAGCAAAGCTCCCGGCTCACATGTTGGACCGAACAGCCCACTTTCACGGGCCTCGGCTATCAATTCACTGTCCTCTTCTCCAGAGTCGGAGTCGGGCCAGCGTCGATTCACAACGTCAATCTCGATCCGACCGCGCGAGCCGGGCTCGAGTTGGACGAAAAGCGATGGTCCGCGGGTCGCCCAAGACGGAGCGGCTTCACGCTCGCCGATCACTTTAATGCCTTTCAAGGCAGGCTTGAGGTCAGCGATCTCCACTGGATTCTTCAGCAGAATAGCGACTCCCTGAGTATAGAAACAATGATCCACTGTGCTCTCCTCTACCCGTTGCTCGATGTCACCCGGAAAAGGCGACCCTCGGCATCCTGAAACTCCCACGTGATCTCGATGGGACCTCGTACCCCAGGCTCGAGCTTCTCCCGAGCCACCCACTGGTCGCGAATCTCCGCATCCAATTCGACTTGAGTCTGACCGCTGGCTCCGGGCTCCAAGGACATCGGTTCCTCCAGCACTCGGTCATAATTGCGCGCCGTATCGCCCACCTGGGGAGTCAATTTTAGATGATAGGCGGACACCCTGACCGCCTGGCCTGAGGAGTTAGAGAACCGGAAATCGCTCACCAAGGCTCCGATACCGCCCAAAAGATTGCGATCGATTTCGATGGTGAAAGAGCCCAGGACCGCGGGTACGGCGGATTCGGCCACCGGCGAATTCGAAGTAGCCAGCGAGGCAGACTGCGACGACGAGCTGTCCAACCAGGGCCCGAGCGTTCTCGCCACCGAAGCGGGCATTCCCGAGGCTAGGCGGCGGGCCGCGTTGGGTGCATACCTGGGCAAAAAGAAGACGCCCAAAAGCATGACCAGCAAGAATAGGAACAAGATACCGGCACGGGTGTGGCTCTTGTCTTTCTCGCGAACAAAAGCGACCAGGTTCAAAGCGGTGGCGGTGATGCCCAGAAGGGTCGCTACTAAAGTCAAGACTTGAAATTCACTCATCAGATCAACATACCACCAGGTTGGAAATACAAACCATCTGAGACTTTGAGGTTTGAATTGTCGAGAGTCGCGAGCGGGTGGGGTCCTACCGTATAGTCCACCGTTCCCCCGCTAGCGGTGTTGCTGCTACGGGAGGTGCTTCATAGTCTTAGCAAGGACGTCAATAAGTCTTTTACTTAGGAGTAAGATATGAAAACGCAAAACAACTGGATCGGAACCGTCATCACCGCAGGCTTGGCTTTGGCCCTCTTCGGACCCGCCGCCGCGCAAACGAGAGAGCAAACCGCCGATCCGACCCATCACACAGAAATCCAATCGAAATTCGAACGAGGCGACCGGGAAAAACCCGTGGTTCCGACCTACAATAATGTGCCACCCTCTCAGAGCAACGTCAAAAGCCCACGCGCGAACGATGTGTCTAGTGTCAGAGACCTAGAAATCGGAGACGACCAGAAACCTGTCGTCACGACTTATGACAAACGACCAGATCCCGAGGGCGACGAGCAAGATCTCGATTCGGTTCGATACCAAGAGTCCAACGAGGCGAATGATGGGCTAACACCGCAACAACGCAAAGATCGCCAAGACTAGAGTTGAGTCAGGGAGCAATCCCCTTTGACACTAAGAAGCCCGAGACTTAAATCTCGGGCTTCTTAGTTACCGGATGACCATTTGGTAGTTCAGTGATTTTGAAAGATTGGCGGACGAGGCGTGCTTATGGTCACTGTGTTGCCGTTTCCTCGGAGGCGACACTAGGCTTTTCTGCTGAACGAAGGCCGCGCACTTTGTGACGAGCCCAATCGAAGGCTTTGTAGGCGAACGCCGAAACGGGATGGACCCATTGTCCATCGACGACTCCTTCGCTCAGAGCTTTACGAAGCTCTCCAGGGGAATCGATCGCCATGCGAGGGACTTCTGTCCAGGCCGAACCTATGTCTCGTAGGGTGTGAGCGTCTGAACCCCCGCTCATCAGGCGCTGATGACGAGTGGCCCATTCTCGCGCCTCGTCGTTCCAGTCCGGCTTAGAGACTCGGGTGTTGAATATCTCAACGATGTCGATCTCGGCGTCAACTTCTAAGAGCGCCTCTGGAGTCAAGCGGGACCTTTTGAGGGGATCGAATCCATGGGGAAGGAGAACCAAACCGCCTTGTTCGCGTATAGCCAGTATCGTTTCCCTTGCCGAGCGTCCCGGCTCGATGCGCTCCTTCAAGAACAGTCCGATGACTTCGCCTTGCGTGGTCGTGATCTCCTCGCCGACGATCACTGTGAGGTCCGTGCCTTCGGTCCGCCGAGCCAGTTCTTGGGCGCCCCAAATCTCGTCGTGATCGGTGATGGCTTGAACAGAGATACCTCGCTCTCGACAGCGCGCCGGAATATCGCAGAGAGGGGTGACGCAGTCCCAAGAGGCTTCGCTGTGGCAGTGGAGGTCTATCTTCATGTTCATGGCCAAAGCCTATATTCCCAGGCCGATAAAAGAACCGCCCAGGAGGATGGAAGGGGGCTATCCATCCAAGTCGCAAAGAGCCCGAAAGACGATTTCGGACCGAACTTCGAGACCATCAGGAGCAGGATAACACTGCACCCTTTCGGAAATTAGAAGTAGGTCCATTGTGCCCTAGTCTTTCCGGAATGATGTTGTTCGTCAATCTAAGAAATGAGGAAGCGATGGCAACGTTAGTCCACCCCGACTCTGGGGGTCCGGCTGAAAGAATTCGCATTCGACTACGCATTGAAGGCGTCGTTCGAGGCGTCGGTTTTCGGCCTCATGTCTTTCGAATCGCCCAGACTCATCATCTAGCCGGATTCGTCGGAAACGACGTTGAGGGTGTTTTTCTAGAAGTGGAAGGCCCAGCGGACGAAGTTGACGAGTTCCAACGAGAACTTATCGCCAATCCGCCACCGGCAGCGGTCATCTACGACGTGACCTGCGAAGTGCTCCGTCCTCAAGGCGATGAGGAGTTCACCATCGTAGGCTCCGCAGTCAGCGAGCAGACGAGCGTCTTTGTGTCCCCCGATCTCAACTGCTGCGAAGACTGTCTCGCCGAGATCAACAATCCGGGCGACCGTCGATATCTCTATCCGTTCACCAATTGTCGCAACTGTGGCCCGCGCTTCTCCATCATCAGAACGCTGCCCCATGAACGACTGCAAAGCAGCATGGCTAAGTTTTCCATGTGCGATGAATGTCGAAAAGAGTACCTCGACCCTGAGAGCAGGCGCTTCCAGGCACAATCCAACGCCTGTCCGGCCTGTGGCCCGCGCACCAATTCTCCCGTTCAGGAAGTCGTCCAAGCGCTCGCCGCCGGTTTGATCGTCGCCATCAAGGGAGTTGGCGGGTACCATCTGGCTTGCGATGCTTACCGGGGGGATCTTATTCTCAGACTCCGTCAAGCCAAAGGGCGATTCTCTAAGCCGTTCGCGATCATGGTCGCGAATTTGGAAACAGCCCAGGGTCTGGCCCACCTCGACAAAAACGAGATCGCTCTTCTGACAAACCGCTCAAGGCCGATCGTGATCTTGCGTTCCCGAGGGTTGCTCTCAGAAGAGGTCGCTCCGGATTTGTGGACCGTCGGATTGATGCTGCCCTCCACGCCCCTTCACCACTTACTCTTTCAGGGCGACCACGCGTCTCAAGCCCTGGTGATGACATCGGCCAACCCCTCTGGTTTGCCCATAATAAAGGACGCCTTTGAGGCCGAATCCCAACTGGGTGCCTCTTGCGACCTCTTTTTACACCATGACCGCCCAATCGAGGTGGCCTGCGACGACTCCGTGGTGCGAAGTTTCAACAACCGAACTCTCCCCATTCGCAGGTCACGTGGATTCGCACCCTTTCCCGTCAAACTGCCATTCGATGTTCCGCAGTCCTTGGCTGTAGGCGCCCAGATGAAAGCGACCTTCTGTTTGGGGCGTGGGCGGGAAGCCTTTATGAGTCAGCACCTTGGCGACCTTGAGAATCTAGAAACCATGGAGTCCTTCGAACGAGCACTCAAGCATCTTGTTAAACTCTACGATCTCAAACCGGAGTATTACTGCGTGGACGCCGACCCGGGATTTCTCTCTACTCAATGGGCCGAACGTCAGGAGCAGCCCATCATCAAGGTCCAACACCATCACGCCCATATCGCGGCCTGCATGGCGGAAAACGGACTGCCCCAGGATGCCCGCGTTCTAGGCATCGCCTTGGACGAAGCAGGATACGGTTCTGGAGGATCTAGCTGGGGGGGCGAAATTTTAGACGTCGGATACGCCAGCTTCAAAAGGCGCGCTTGGTTGACGTCGGTTCCCTTACCCGGTGGAGACATCGCGGTCAGAGAACCGCGGCGCATGGCGCTGGCCCACCTTTGGGCGGCGGAGATCCCTTGGGACTCGGATCTGCCGTGCGTGAAAGCGACCCCGCCGGGCATTCTCTTGTTGCTTGAGCGCCAACTGGAGCGTGAGGTCCAAACCGTGCCGACCTCAAGTATGGGTCGTCTCTTTGATGCAGTGGCCTCCCTCATCGGCCTTCGGCAAGCGGTGGACTACGAGGCTCAAGCGTCCCTAATCCTGGAAGCGGTCGCCACCGTCGAAGAACAAGGGGAATATGAGTTCGGTGAGCCTTTGGACCCCGCGCCGGTATTGCGGGCTGTCATCACGGACCTGCGGACCGGAGTCGACCGTGGACGGATCTCTATGCGGTTTCACCGAGGCTTGGCTCGACAACTTTTGAACCTCGCCCTCATCCACGGCCAAGGAATGTCGGTGGCCCTTTCCGGCGGAGTTTTCCAAAACACGCTCCTATTGGAACTGCTAACCCAGAACCTCAAAAAACACAGTATCACCGTCTTGAACCATCGAGTTGTCCCTCCCAATGACGGTGGAATCGCCTTGGGCCAACTCGTCATCGGAGCCTGTCGTTATCATAATGAAGGGCTCCCAGGCTAACTAGACCGCGACGGAAAGCCCTACCAGGACCTGGTGAGCTTCAGGTATAGTGCAGCAACCCGCAAGTCGTCCAAGATGTTCCGACTTCTCTGTAACCTGATCCAGCTATTCGCGGATCCGCCCCCCCCCGCGCGCTCCACGGATCCAGTTTCGTCGTGAAAGTTTTCACCGAAAGCGGATCGACGGCCATCGCAACCCGCTGCGTCCATGATCGGTTCATCGTCTAGCTTAATTCCCCGCTCCTTAACATTACTCTAACATCCTACTAGATTAACTCTAGTAAAATATAGACTATGAGAACCAGCATTTGTCCCTATATAATTTTTGCAGAAACCGTCCAGGTAGGTCACCCGTCACAGATGAGTGATGTCGACTTGGCAATTTTTGCTTCCGCTGCCATCGGATAGAACCCGCCAAAAGAGTCCTGACTGCGACGCGTCAAGCGTCAATTTCGGCAGTTGATTTTCGCCTTGTCTCAACAGACGGGAAGAGCGGGGCCCATCACGCCGATGAACCGAAGCCAGCATGAAAAAAGCCTTCTCGACTTGTCGAAAGGCTTTTTTCTCTCTATCTCTTGTACAGTTGTTGCGATGCTGTGTCAGGTCCCGTTAGGCCTAGACTAGACTCGTCCGCGAAATCCACCGGTGACCATCGAAACCAGGAGCAGGACGACGGCTACCGCGAAAACAATTTTCGCGATCCCGGCGGCTGTACCAGCGATACCACCAAATCCAAGTACGGCGGCGATGAGAGCTACAATCAGAAAGGTAAGTGCCCAGCTAAACATGATTTTTTATCTCCTAAGGTGTGGTGTCGTTTCTTCTGACATCATCATCTCAGGATTCGAGATCGTGGAATTCCGCCATGAGGGTACAGTGGAAGGACGACAGGAGATAGTCTGATTTCTGTCAATGGAGGGCACCCTTTGGTATACCCTAAGTCAGAGGTCGACGCTGTCCGGAGCACTGACACACCAAGTATTCCTTCGGAACGTCAGTGAAGGGAGTGCTGCTGCCGGACTTCCACCTTAACCTGCTCGCCTGTCACGCTGTGCAGTGAAAGCCTGTACTTCGTTGCAGTGGAGTCCCTTTCGAGAGGGTCTTCTCTTGAGGGCTCAGATTCTCCGTACTTCCGCAGTACAGACAGTAGGATGAAGGCAAATCGACCGACCCATTGTCGGACCGAACTAAGTTCATAATTGCCATACGCTGTGATTTACGGTGCCCGGAAAATTTTCCTTTTTCACTCCTCACCACTTACAAGGAGCGTAGTCTTTGAGGAACTTTCCAAAGTAGGGAGTTTCTTCATTCTCCACGCCGACCGCGATGGGGTGGTAGATGCGCGCCATGCCGTCGATGATGTCGAGCGGTGCGAAGAAACCGAGTTCCTCCTGTTTGCGTAGGCGCTTGGCGGTGGGATTTTCGTCCGTGACCCATCCCGTGTCCACGGCATTCATGTAGATTCCGTCTTCGGCGTATCCGGCCGCTGAGGTGTGGGTCATCATATTAAGAGCGGCTTTGGCCATATTCGTGTGGGGATGGTAGATAGTCTTGTGGCGGGCGAACTGGCCTTCCATGGCCGACACGTTGACGATGAAGCGGCGCGCAAAGGGAGAGCGAACCATGAGCGGCTTGAGGCGGGCGTTCAGCAAGGCCGGGGCCACCGAGTTAACGAGTTGGACTTCCAGCATTTCGCGGGCACTGACGTCTTCCAGTGGCAAAAGCCAACTGTTGGTGTCGCGGGAATCGGCACGTTCTTCCCGATCATGCAGGTCGTCCAGCGGCAGCAGGTCTACCTCCTGAGGGGTGTCCGCGCCCAGATTTCCCGCCAGGAGCGTGGTGGCGTCGAGGCCCACGGTTGACGGCGAGGGCTGGAGCACTTTCGAAAGGGCGGCCGGTGAAAGAGTCTGCTCGGGGTTCTGCTCTTGCAAGACAAGATTTCCGTAAAATCCCGGAGGACGTTGAATCGTCTGGGCGGCGTTATGCACCAGAATATCAAGGCTGGGTTCTTCATCTATTAGCCTTTGGGCGAAAGCCTCCACGGCCGGAATGTCGCGCAGGTCCAAACCATAAATACGCAGGCGGTCCAGCCAGTCCTTAGAGTCCGCCTCAGCCTCGAGACGTCGGGCGGCGGTGCTCGGGAAGCGAGTCACCACCAAGACCGTAGCGCCGTCGCGCAAAAGGCGAAGCACCAGTTGATGGCCGATCTTGACTCGGCCACCGGTGACCAGAGCCACGCGTCCCGTGAGATCAGCGTGAAGACTGCGCATGGCGTGGTTAAAGGCGGCGCATTGAGGACACAGGAAATGATAGAAGTGGTGGACCTCGGTATAGGCGGTTTTGCAAACGTAGCAGTTCTCAGGCTCGTGCAGATGACGACCGGTCGGCGCGGGCAGTGCCAGAGGAGCGTCGCTATCCCGCTGGTGCCTGACCAATGTGGTGCTGGCGAGGAGAGCCCGGTCTTCTGCACGCTGCTGTTGGCGAACTTCACGTTGGTGCGGACGGTTCCCTCGCTTACCTTCACGGTATAGCTTGCTCACCAAACTCCTCAAACGGTCGTTGGGCTCCATCGTGCGGTAGGTCTCAGTCAGACGCTGCAACATCTCGATGCAGCATTCGAGTTCTTCTGGGTTCAGGGGATTCATGCGCGGGCCATTCCCGCCGAGTCGAGAGAACCCTGGTTCTCCTATGGTGCCAACGTCTGTCTCTCTTTGGGCATCTCGTTTTGGGCCTGGGGACCCAGGAGCAAAGAGTCTTTCATCGCCGATGATTGAGTGCCCAATGGAAAAGGCCTACCGGGGGGATCTCTCATTGCGCGGTGGAACCGGCGCCCTCATGACAGCCCAACGAATCTTCGCACCCGGACCGCTACCTGGTACCGTCCTTAGTCCCGACGGGAAGAGCCTCACTCCACCCTCCCACTGGATCCTCTTGCCTCCCGGCGACGCCGGTCTAACACGCCGAGTCAAAGCCGCCGGCGACTTCTGGTTGGTGCAAGAGAAGAAAGGACGCAAACTTTTTTCTCACGGCATCTGGGCCGACCGCGGCACCATTGCCGCGGAGCGAGAAAAATTGGAAGTCGAACGCTCCAGCGATAGCTACATCAAAAAGATGGAAGCGTCTGGTCGGCGTCGAGAGAAAGTCCAAAAGGAGTATGTTGAGGACTTTCACGGAGCGGTGCTGAGCTTTCTGGCCTTTCACCCCCAGCATGGGGCTTTGGCTCAAAAACTGGCTCAGGCGGTTACTGAGCACGCCACGCCAGTGGGCAGCGGGACGGTGGCACGCACCCAGCGGATCCCAGTCGGCCAGAGAGCCGAGGCCGCGGTGATCGCTTGGATGCGACACCAGACCACGGCTTACGATAACATGGTGATCCCCCGCGTCAAGGGGCAACGCAGAGAGGTGAGGCGGATGCTGGCCAAACGCTCTCATCAATTGCTGGCTCGCTATCGCGGCGCTGACGACCCCGGCTCGATTCAAGACTGTCCTTTACGATTCGCTTTCAACTCGGTCAGCGAAGCTTAACGGGGGAAGTACTTTCTAAATGCTGTTCGAGAAACTCTAGACGCCGCTTCCAGAAATCCGTGACGTGGGCGGGGTTGCTCAAGACGTGGTCTTCGTTGGAGTAAATCCGTAGCTCAGTGTCAACCTTCGCATGCTCGAGCGAATTGTAAAGCTCTTCGGTGGTTTCCAAATTGTCCTCGGAACCCTGGCCGATCAAGATGGGCGTCGTGATCCTGTCTAGGAAGAAAAACGGCGAGTTGGCGCGATACATTTCCGGGTTAGCCCACGGGGTCACTCCAAGATTCATTTGCCCGTCGAGAAAGGTGCTCGGGGTTTGTGAAAACCCCGCGAACAGATCGGGGTGGACGATCGCTCCAGTGAGGACGGCCGCCTTGAAACGTTGGCTTTGCACCAGCAGGCAAAGAACCGTGTAAGAGCCGTAACTCTGCCCCATGACGGCCAGCCGGTCGGGATCGCTGTAGCCCTCTTTAATCAGGGCGTCGACCCCTGACAGAACGGCCTTATTGATGTCTTCCATCGGATGACCCGTGCGGATCGGAATCTCGGGATAAAAGACCGCGTAACCTCGCGAGGCCAGCACCTCGAAATTGAAGACCGGGTAACCTCCCAGTCCAAATCTCTCCAAGGAGTTGGTGCCTTCCGTACCGCCGTACACCCAGAGCACCGTAGGTAAAGGGCCCCCTTTGTACCCTGGGGGCAAGAGCAAAACGCCTTTCAATTCACGGCCGTCCGCATCTCGCCAAGCGATCACTTTACGCTCGCCGAACTCTCCCGCCTGGAGAAAGGGATTGGGATCGACCGCTAGAGCTGTCTTAGCGTCGGTCGTGTTATACTGCCAGATGGTTCCGGGATTCTTGACGCTAGAAGAGACAAACAAGAGGCGACTGCCGTCTTGAGACGTGCTCATACGATAGGGGGCCGAAGAGACGCCCTCGGGGAGAGTCTCCACGAATTCGAGGTCACCGCCCTGAGGAGCGACTTTCCAGAGCCCAGTCGCTCCGTCGATGTTTGTGGCGACGAGATGAAGACTTTGTTCGGCGAGGAATCCAGCGGGGGAGTACAGGGGAGCGAACATCCCGCGAAAAGACCAGCCCTCGGCTTCGGCTAGAGTGGTCATCAGGTGGCTTTCCGTGTCCAGCAGATAGATTTTTTTGCCGTCGCCGGCGTAGAGGTGTTGGCTATCACTTCCCCACACCGGGGGACGTTCTCCGTGACTCCAATCTAGATTGGGACCAGATTCGGCAAGCCCGTTCTCGCCAGAGCCGTCAAGGGAGAGAGTTCCTAGACGACCTCCGCGAGCTTTGTCCGTCATGTAAGCGATGGTGCTACTGTCAGGAGACCAGGCCCACTCGGTTCCGTAGCGCAGGGGAAGTTCATCGGCAACCAGTGTATCAGCTAGGCTGGTCAAGTCGACTCGGCGGAGCGGAAAGACTTGATTCTGAGTGCCGGGCAGGTTGCGACCGTAGTAGCAATAGGCAAGCGTCTTGCCGTCGGGAGACAGCTGACAGTTGCGCAGGTAATGCGCTTCACCAACGATCCTGGAACTCATCGTTTGTGTGTTGACCACCGCTACGCGCAGAGGCCTCCAATGGGTGACGGTCGCTTTCTTAACCGGCTGAGTGGTGGACATCACCCTCGGGTCGCTTGCTAGATGGGCTGCTTCCGGTATGAGAGGAGCGCCCTCGGGGAGGCACGGTACGACAACCAATGTACCGTTGGCGTCCCATCGCGGGGTTTGAAAGGTGAACTGTGGAGCCGCTACGACTCCGGACACCGCTCTCGTTGTGTTCAGTGCAAGGTCGTAAAGAAAGAGCTGCTCTTTTCCATTCTGGTCAGAATAGAATGCCAGCCGCTGCCCTTTTGGGGCCCAACTGGGGCCCCAGGTGTAAGCGCTTTCATCCCCCAAAACGACGGTTTTTCCGGTGGCAAGCTCTGTGATTCGAGCTTGCTTTCTGTTTGAACCTTCGAGGGTGACCCCAGTCGGGGAATAATTTCCCAGGCGCTTGACGGTGTCGGGTAGTTCGACCGTGTAGGCCACCCAACGGCCATCGGGTGACGCATGCAACCCCGGCCGCCATGAAATATCCACGATGGAGGAAACTTTATCAATGGGCCACGGAGCGCCCAGAGTAGGTAGAGTCGTGAGGATGAAAGAAAGAAAAATGAATGAGAGAGTGCGCATCGGTGGAGTTTTGTCGGACCGACCCCGAGCCCTGCACACAGACTGGTCGTTCGTAGAGCCTTTATTTAGTCGTTTTTCGAGAGCTGTTCAAGGTCGTGGAGCGGTTAGCGCTCCGTTGGCCGCTACAGAAATCGGGCTGGCGCGCTGGTTACCAGCATACTCTGAAATCTTGTCACAGCGACGTCAAAGTCTGCATCCTGATCGGCACCCACGGCAACTCCTTGTCGAGGGTCGAGAAGGAGCGATACAAAAAAGAGCGATGCCATGTGAGTGGCAAAATTCAAATCTCTCCCTCTGGTCGACCAGTCTTGGGTCGATGCCCGCCGACGGCATCACCTTTCTCATTCCCATGTTCAGATGGCCCGCGAATTAGGCATGAACCCTAAGCGGCTTGAACGTATCGACGATCACCGCGATAAGGAGTGGAAAGTCCCGCTACCCGAGTACATCCAGAGTCAGTACCTGAAGCGCTTCGGCAAGGAGCGGCCCGACTCGGACCTGTCCGTCGAAGAGCGCGTCCGGCAGAACGAGGCGAAGAAGTCAGCCAAACGCCAACAAAAGCGTTTGAAGCGACCGAAGTCATAGGTGCAAGTGCCCACTCTCCCCACGAAGAAAGAAATCTCACAAACCCGGACTAGGGAGGCCTAGGAGCGTTTTTTCGTTCGATGGCACTAAAGTTCCCGTCCTGGTTGCCGCCGCCGGCGGGGCCAGTCGTTGCATGGGCGAGAAACTTACCAGAGAATACCAGGGCCGCCCCCTG
>JBBKWP010000060.1:0-11002 GCA_037968995.1 Candidatus Xenobia bacterium | reverse complement strand
GCTAAGGTCTATGAGAGCGGCAAGAATTTTATGTTGGAATTTCCAGCCGACGGAAGCCTAATGACCGTCACCAATTCGGGGCCTAAGCGAGCCCAGGAGTGGGCCGGGCGCGAAAGCGAAGCCTACGGAATAGGTGGTCAAATATTGGAGAAGTTGAACCGAGGAATCGAAGAAACAGAAGCGTTGATTTGGCAGCCTCCTAACGATAGAGCCTGTCATCCCACATTTTCGGATATAAGAAGACACAATCCGCTAGGCGCCAAAGATCTCCAAGCCCAGCTTTCGCACGACGGGAAGCTCAACTTCAGTCACTCAGGTTCTCCTGATGATGGAGTCACCTATGACCTGACGACCGGTGATGTCAGTTCACCCTATCTGCAACTGCAAGGGGGTGAGGTAAAAGACATCAAACTCAAAATCCCCAAGAGTCGCTACGAACGTAAAGAGACGCCCCATGTCGGATACCGCTTTTCTGACGGGACCTTTGAACAGATAGGCGGACCTCATCGAAAACTTTCTACCTCACTGCCTTTGAAGTCACTGGGTATTGACGAGGTCACCTTTCCAGAGATTCAAGGAGCCAACGAACGACAGGACCGGACCCTCTTATCTATGCAAAACGAAGGAGTCTTCCGTTCGGTCCAGACCACAGAGACTGTTGTCAACAATTATCTGCCCGCTGGAGCCGAATGGACGCCCTCGCCCGAGTCTCTTCGCGATTCCACGAATACTTCTATCGAACTTAAGGGTGGGGCCGTCCTGGAACAGAATCAGCGCTACTCTTACGGCAATCACGTTGACGAAACCCAGGTACATCCCGGTCCATTATTTATTAACGGGGTCGAAACGTATGGCCTAGCTTTGAGAGCTACGGAACACTCTGTCCACATCGAGCAGGCTCGTACGCAATCCACTAGGTCGATAGACCTAACACACGAGCAAATCATCACGAAAGAGGGGAACATCGTTTGGAGAGCCCACTACGGAGGAAGTTCTTCCGATTACACCTTCCGTCCCGATGGAACCGTAAATGGTGAATTCGGCCAAAAAGACGGACTTCCTACTTTGGCCAGTGACGGCACCATTGAGTTCCCAGGCTTCAAACAAAAACTGTTCGTCTCACCGCAAGAGATCGGGTGGTCAGGAGCTGAGTCTTGGGCGGGCGTGAAACCCGTCGAGTAGTGGTTCTGTCAACGGGACCAACCTAGCTCTCTTGAGCAGAACCGTCTCTTTCCGCTGGCAGAGCGACGAGCGCTCGAGTTGGGGTTTCCCATAAAGTTTCCGGCGCAGCCGTAGAAGCCTAACGCTCTATAAGGCGACGCCAGCGCCTTACAACGGCAGATATTTTCGCGCGTAGAGTTTGTACAGTTCGGCCGGGAGGATCACTAGGACCGCCGCCACCACGGTGAGCCCCACAAGATGAGTCGCTTCCGGGGCTTGCAGTTGAAACAGCTTCGCTGAGGCGGGCCAAGAGATCAGACCAAGGGTAAGTAGCCATGAAAAGACAGAGGCTATGGGAACATACCGATTGGTCCAGGTCTCTTTCGAGAAGAGGCTGCCTCTCAAGTCGAGATAGTTCAAGGAGTTGACCAGTCGTCCAGTCACCAAGGTATAGAACGCCGCGGTGCGCGCGAGCGTCGACGTTTCGCTCTGCCAAGTCCAGATCCCGCCAGTGTAGAGTACGTCGAGAACCAGCAAAAAGAGAGCCGCTAGAGAGCTTCCCGTAAGGACAATCAAGGACCACATATCTCGATTCAAGATGGGGTCTTGGGGATGGCGAGGGGGTTCGTGCATCAGTTGGGGCGTTCCACGGCCCAAAGCGAAAGCCACCGCGGGCGCCCCGTCAGTGACCAGATTCATCCAAAGGATGAGGGCAGCGGTCAGAGGTAGCAAGAGTTCACCGCCCTGACGCAGCTCAAAAATTCCAGCCAGCACGGTTCCTATGAACATAGCGACCACCACCCCGAAGTTGCCAGAGAAGAGAAAGGCGATGAAGCGACGCACGTTAGCAAAGACTGAGCGCCCTTCCTCAACGGCGGACACAATAGTAGCGAAATTGTCATCGGTCAGTACGATGTCGCTGGCTTCCACGGCAACCGCGGTGCCCGCTTTACCCATAGCCACGCCCACGTGAACGCGCTTGAGGGCCGGGGCGTCGTTCACTCCGTCGCCGGTCATGGCCACCACTTCTCCGCTGTCGACGAGACTGCTGACCAAAGCGAGCTTTTGATCCGGGGACACTCGAGACCAGACGTTTCGCTCTTTGATCGCTTGATCGCGCTCTTCGTCAGTAAGTTTGCGAAGTTCGGGACCAGTCATGGGTTCGCTGTCGTCGTCACTGAGCCCGACTTGACGTGCGATCGCTCCGGCCGTGAGGGGGTGGTCCCCGGTCAACATGACCACGCGGATTCCAGCCTCTCGACAAGTCGCGATGGCGTCTTTCACCTCTGGGCGGGGCGGGTCGATGAAGGCGGCCAGTCCCACAAGCTCTAAATCTTTTTCCCACTCTTCCTCAGGTGTCCCCTCCGGCACCTTACGTCGAGCAAAGGCCAGCGTGCGCAGCGCCTCCTTGGCGAAAAGATTCTCCTGGTCGGTGAGAGACTGACGTTGTTGATCATCAAGAGGAATGGCTTTGCCTTCAGCGTCTAGGCGAGTGGCACATTGAGCGAGCACCGATTGAAGGCTTCCCTTGCAGTAAAGCGTCTGTCCGTCGTCTGAAGAGCGAAGATGGCTCATGCGCGCCCGGTCAGAGGAGAACGGGATCTCATCGATCTTGTCGTGAGCTTGGCGTGAAGCCTGCCAGTCGATACCGGCTTTCTCGGCCAGGATCAAAAGTGCCGCATCCATGGGATCGCCCACGGGCTTGACACCGTCTCCGGTTGTCTCCAAGGTGGCTCCATTGGCCAGCACACCGCACTCAATGAGCGCCAGCACAGCCGGATTAGAACTTTTGAACTCTTTCTCGCCGTCGGGCACCTCAAGGCTCTCGCTGTCGGCGGCCAGTTGCGTGACGGCCATCTGATTTCGAGTGAGGGTACCGGTTTTGTCGGTGACGATGGTGGTGACGGAGCCCAGCGTTTCGACGGCGGACATTCTTCGAGCCACAGCGTTGCGCGCCGACAAACGACGCGCACCCGCCGAGAGACTGACGGTCAGAACCGCGGGCAAACCCTCCGGCACGGCGGCCACAGCTAGCGCAACGGCGAACATCGCCACCCGGGTCAAAGTCTTAAAATCGGCTTGCCCTTCGGCCCAAAGAAGGGTCCCACCAATAATGACCGACAGGACCAAGATGGCCCATCCTATCTGGCGTCCCAAGGCATCAAGCTTGGCTTCCAGGGGCGTTCTCTCCGACTGGGTGACACCCAATGACGTGGCAATGGCGCCGAGTTGGGTGTCGTGACCGGTCGCTACGACCACGGCGCGGGCTTCTCCGCCGGTAACGGTACTCCCGGAGTGGAGAACGCAGAAACGGCGGTCCACCGGAGCGTCCGCTTCCACGGCTCCTGTCTTCTTGTTCACAGGAACCGACTCTCCGGTCAGCATGCTCTCATCGGCGTAGAGGTGACTGGCTTTCAGGAGCACGGCATCTGCCGGCACCTTGTCGCCTTCACTCAATTCAATAATGTCGCCGGGCACTAACTGGGACTGCTCCAGACTGGTCCGTTGACCGTCCCGCAAAACCTTGACCTCGGTGATGGTCGACTTCTGCAACTCTTCGATCGCCCGCTCGGCCCCGTACTCCTGAAAGAAACCGAGAACCGCGTTGGCAACCACAATAACCGAGATGATAACCGCGTCCGCTGGGAACCCCTTGGCCCCTTCAATCCACCAGGTGCCGAACGCGATCGCCACTGCCGCCATAAGGATCGCGACCATCAGGTCTTGGAACTGACGCAGAAAAATCTGCCAGGGGGAAATGCTGCTTGTCGCTTCCAGGCGATTCAGCCCGAACGTTTGTTGCCGCGAAGCGACTTCGCTGTTCGTCAAGCCCCCTTCGCCGTCGACTTCGAGGGCCGTCAGCAGAGCTTCGCCTTCTAGACTGTGAGGCTGATCAGGAGTCTTCATTGATTGGACCAAGCTTTCTTATAATCCCCCGGAGGCGATGTTCGAGACTACTATCGTCTCCTGATAGCATGTCACCAAGACTGCAACGTGAAACCTAAAGTGGTGAAAACCACTCGTCATCGGAAGAGGCCTTTGCTACTGCCAGGCCCATCGACTTGAAGGCCTACCTCAAGCCATTCTGGAATGGCTTTCCAAACAACTCCCCTGAAGGAAGCCATCAATGAAAACGAAAGCTGCAATAGCCCACGCACCAAATCAACCGCTGTCCATCGAAACCGTTGATTTAGCGCCCCCAAAGGCTGGCGAGTGTCTCGTTGAATTGAAGGCAACCGGTATTTGCCACACGGATGCCTACACGTTGTCGGGCAAAGATCCAGAGGGCTTGTTTCCTGCTATTTTGGGACACGAAGGCGCTGGAATCGTCCGTGAGGTCGGGGAGGGAGTCACCTCTCTCAAGCCGGGTGATCACGTGATTCCGCTGTACATTCCGGAGTGCCGAGAATGCAAAAGGTGCGTGTCTCGTAGAACCAACATCTGCGGCGCCATCAAAGACACCCAGGCGAAGGGCCTAATGCCGGATAGCACGAGCCGATTTTCGCTTGACGGTGAACTCATTCATCACTATATGGGAACGTCAACGTTTTCGAACTATACGGTCGTTCCAGAGATCGCCTTAGCCAGAATCAGAGAAGACGCACCCTTTGAAAAAGTCTGTTACATCGGTTGTGGAGTGACCACAGGCCTCGGTGCTGTTTTCAATACCGCACAAGTCAAACCGGGAGATAATGTCATTGTTTTTGGACTGGGCGGTATCGGCCTGAATGTCTTACAAGGTTGCCGCATTGCCGGAGCCAACATGATCATCGGTGTCGATATCGATCCTGGCAAAAAGGCCATCGCTGAGAAATTTGGGATGACCCAGTTCATCAACTCTAAGGAAGTTGAGGGAGACCTAGTTCCCTATATTCAATCTCTCACGGATGGCGGACCAGAGTTTAGCTTCGAGTGCACCGGTAGAGTGGATATCATGCGGGAAGCTTTGGAGTGCACCCACATCGGTTGGGGAGTGTCCGTCATCATTGGCGTCGCCGGCGCTGGGGAAGTGATTCAAACCCGGCCCTTCAACTTAATCGTGGGGAGAACGTGGAAAGGCACGGCTTTCGGTGGCGCCAGAGGCCGTACGGATGTTCCCAAGATTGTGAACTGGTACATGGATGGAAAGATCAATATCGATGATCTGATCACCCACGAACTAAAGCTTGAAGACATCAACAAGGGATTCGATATGGCCAAGACTGGTGAGAGCATCCGCAGCGTCGTAGTCTATTAGTAGAGCCTAAGCGGCTAACGCAAGCTGAGTCAGTTCAGGAATCGCGAGTCTCATCTTGCCGCTGTTTTCCACGATCAAACCCTGCTTCCGGAACCTGCTCAGAATCCTGATGACTGTCTCGATCGTTGCTCCGATGAGGTCAGCAAGCTCCTGTCTGCAAAGGTATGAGCGACCGAAGGATTCCGCGCTGGTGGCCGCTTTGGCGTGCAACCAGAGTAGAGCGGAAGCAGCCCGCTGTTCGCAACTCTCGGCGACCATGCCCAGCAACATTCGGTTATTGAATCGTTGTTTTTCACGCTGAGTCGAGAGTAGACGACGATAAAGGTCGGCATCACTCTCGAGCATCTGCAAAAGTTCCGGACGGCTCAACGGTGTAACCACTGTTGCACTCTTGCGCGGGGCTCGAGCGGTGCCCATGTACTCCGAACCCGTCAGAACCGAGAGGCCCCCACAGATCTCGCCCGGAAAGTAGATCGAGGTGATGACCTCGCGCCCATTCGGCGAAGAGCACCCGACCACCAATACACCTTCTCTGACCAAGTATGCGGTTTGCGCCACCACATCGAGTTCAAATAGTACCTGACCTTTTCCAACCGTTTTGTTTCTCATAGTACTTATTGTAAGCGGAACCGGTAAGAGAAGAATCAGCCCGACGACCGGACATGCCATGGGACTTTAGTCGTAGAAGGAACTCAGTTGGGTTTGACCAGACCATTCTGCCAGGCATAGAGAGCAGCCTGAGTGCGGGACTTCACTCCCAATTTGGCCAGAACGCTGCTCACATGAGTCTTCGCCGTCTTCTCCGTAACGGTTAAGCTCTCGGCAAGTTCTCTGTTGGAAAGCCCGCTCGATAAGGCGATGAGAACCTGGTACTCACGTTCGGTAAGAGCTTCCACCGGATCTTCGGTCTGCAGAGACTTCATCAGACGAGTCGCCGCCTCCGGTGAGAGCTGAACCTTGCCGCTCGCGGCCGCCTTAATAGCCCGACAAAGCTCCGGAGCCTCAGTATTCTTTAGCAGATATCCAGCGGCACCAGATTTGACGGCGGTCACCACCGACCGGTCTTCCAAGACACTGGTGAGCGCGATGATCTCTACCTGGGGGAAATCCAGGGTCGCTCTTTCGATAGCCTCGATCCCATCCATCTCAGGCATCATAAGATCCATGAGCACGACATCAGGTTTCAGCGAACCGATCAACTCCAAGGCCCGCAAACCGTTCTCAGCTTCTCCCACGATCTCGAGGTCGTCGTCGAGTTCCAAAAACATCCTGAGGCCTTGTCGGACAACAGAATGATCATCAACTAGCAGTACTTTTATCGGCATCAGACCCCTTGTAGTGATTCACTCTCGATTTTCGGATGCAGCGCAACCACGATATCCGAAGAACGCCCCACCAGACAGGTAAGCTTCGCCTGCGCAAGCAGACGTTCCGCCCTCGCAATGCTTCCGACCACTTTAATTCGCGGATAAAGGTCAACTCGAGTGAAACGCAAGCTCACACCATCGCCCTCAAGACGTCCTATCGCTCGGCAACGGTACTCTTGGAGTACCAGGCCTCTTCCCTCCGCCAGGCGGGAGAAAGTCAAACAGAGGCAGGCGCTGATCGAGGCCACAAAGAGATCTTCCGGTGAGGAATGCCGTCCACTCCCTCCAAATTCTGGAGGTGGCTCTAGCACTAGCTCATTCCCGAAGGAGCTAGTGAGATTCACTACACCGTTCATGTAACTCAACTCGGTCTCGAACATGTAGGGCTGACGGGCTGGTCTCTTCAAAGGTTCAACGCCCGAAGAGCCAGATTCAAGAACTCCCTGGATAAGATCGCTGGTGGAGACGAGACCCACCACATTCCCTTCCTCTACCACCAAGAGCCTATGAACTCCGGCGATCATGAGCGCTTGCCCCAATTCTTTCATGTCTGCGTCCACAGAAATCTTAAGAATGTGAGAGGTCATAATCTCCCTGACCATGACCGAAGTCAGATCGGTCACGCCTTTAGCCAGTGTAGAAGAGATGTCGCTTTGAGAAATGATTCCCACGTATTCACCGTCCCTGTCGATGACGGGCGCCCCGGAAATCAAACGGCTTCGCAGAGCCTCGGCGGCCTCGGACAAGGATGCGTATTCTCTCATGCAGTAGACGACTGGACTCATGATATGTCGTACGGTTTTCATGACAAACCTCCAGAAAGAGCATATCTGTTCTTAGGAGAAGAATCGTCGGTCGAAAGTCCTAAGAATCTGAACCTAAACCTGGGGAAGTGACAATAGAACCGTCGTGCCCCGCTCGCTAGACTCGAATTCCAACTCGCCTCCCGCGCTCGACGCTCGCTCTTTCATGATCTCTAGCCCATGACCGAAAGAAACAGTTGTGAGGTCGAAGCCAGTGCCGTCGTCGATAACTCGTAACCCAACCCCGCGCAAACCGTAAGTCAGATGAATCTCAACGAAGGTGGCGTTGGCGTGCTTTATGCAGTTGTAAACCGCTTCGGTCGCGACCCTATACACAGTGTACTTTAGTTCGAATGGAAGCTCTTCGCGGCGCTCTCCGTGCTGAGCGAATCTTATGGGCAGTTTGGTTCGGGCGGTAACCGCTTGAGCGTGACTCGACAGCACATCGGCCAACGGGACGTCCTCTAAGCTCTTGGGCCGAAGCTTGAAAAGCAGCGCCCGCATCTCCACCAACGACGCTTCGGTGAGGCCCAAGCAGTAATCGATCGGTCCGGTCGGATCCGCGTTCTTCTTGATCTTTGCCAAGGCAGTGCGCAAACCCAACCCTATGCCATAGAGATTCTGCGACAGGGAATCGTGCAATTCTCGACCCAGACGTTGACGCTCAGCCAGCCGTGTTCTTTCAGAGATCTCTTGCTCCAAGTCTTTCTTGGCATCATCGAGCAGAAGTTGCAAAGATTCGCCTCTTTCCTTGAGAAGAATTTCATTCTTCTTGCGTAGAGTCAGATCGAGCACCGAGGCTAAATATTGAGCCGGTTCCCCCGGTAAGACCGTCAGTCCTATCTCCACCGGAAACACGGACCCATCCTTTCTCAACGCCAGGAGATCCCGCTCAGCGCCCATGGCGCGAGTGGTGGGCGTTTTCACAAAGCCATCATAGTGCTCTGGATGCTTCGCGGCAGCGTGGGGTGGAATGAGACACTCGATAAGTCTGTTTTCCAACTCCCCAGGCTCGTAGCCAAAGAGTTCATACGCGGCCTTGTTGGCGCGAACGATGCGGCGATGATTGTCGGTGGTCACTAGAGCAATACGAAGACTGTCAAAGACTATGCGAACTTCGTCGGTACTGAACATCAGCGATTCTTCCCGCATGCAGGAGTCCGTCCTGCTCCAAGTACTGTGTAGCGGCGCGTTTAAAGCGTTCGTGGGATCAGGCTGGTGAGGGGAAGGGTGGGGTCTCTGAGTTCGTCACCCCACGGATAGAATTCAGCCTCGACATCACCTTGCCAGGGTCCCCTTCCGATGATCTTGCTGACAGGAAACTGCTTGCGAAACCTCCGTGCCATATGCAACCAACTCGCTCCCAAAATGAGAACGTCAGGCGGCGATTCCTCGAACGAGTAGTCATCGAAGTTGGCGACCACTATGGCCCTACTGACCTGGTCCAGTTCCTCCAAGAGATGCTTCACAAACTTCGTTTCTCCGAGAGACTCATCGATGACTAAAACGAAAAATTCCATTTCCCGGTCAGGAATTCTCATTACGCTGGTAGATGACCAACATAGGGGTATGAAGTGACTGTACCAATCCTTCCGTCACGCTTCCCAGCATCCAACGCTTGATACCACTTCGGCCGTGGCTTGACAAAACAACGAGGTCACAATCCTTAGCCTCGCTTTCTATTCCAATTTTAGGACCGGTAACTTTCGCTCTCGTTTCCATCTTCGCCTCAGGAAACTGAGCTTTAAGTTCTTGTAAATATTCCTTCGTATTTTCCAGATTGAAAGCTACCGCAGCGTCGACTTGCGGATGACCAATGGGGGCCAACGTGACCGCCTGGTAGAGATGAATCGTTGCCGAGAACCTCTCGGCAATCTTGATCGCTTCAGGGATGGCCGCTTCAGCCAATTTCGAACCGTCCACGGGTACGAGAATGTTTTTGATTTCAGGCCTCGAGGCGACTTCCGTGGCAGAATTGATCACCAGAACTGGCACAGTGCATCCTCGTAACACTTTGGTCGCCACGGAGCCGAGAAGCCATCGTCCCAATCCGCCTCGTCCGTGACTTGAGATCACCACCGCCTCGATATCGCCACTCTCGGCTCGATCTAAGATTGCCGCGGCAGGATCTCCCTCACAACGAGTCGTGTGAGCAAGCCCTTCTGGTAGGGACTCCTTCTGAGACTGAAGATATGAATCGATCTGTTCGTGAAAGCCCGCCTGGTCGTGATATACAGGAGCGGGTATAGCTACCTCTGGGAGCATGTAGACCGAGGCCAAAGGCTGATAGCATTGTAGGAGCTCTATCTCTCGATCAAACCTCTCGGCCAGCAATCGCGCCCAGGGAAGAGCTTTCTCGCCCAGTCGTGAGCCATCAAGTGGAGCAAGATAACGTTTTTTCATCAGATAGAACCTTTCGTCGGGAGTTGTTTGTATTACACCACGAGCTTGACCAACCATTTATGACATAGGTCATCTCCTTACAGGTTTGTGAAGTGTCGCCGAATCCTACCACGGCAATCTGATCACAGGCTCGGCTTGCGGCCACATAGCGTAAGCATCGCTCTCGCCGGGAATGAAGCCGAGCAAAGCTTGCCTCGCATTGTCGCAAACCATTGAAACCGGATGACCCGCACGGGTCAGCCAGGGTCGCTTCCCTTAGTCCCGGACCAAGAGGTTGTTGGCTCGTTTCAGCCCAACCTTGAGTGCCTTCCCAATAGCCCGCTGACGGAACCTCAGAGCCGCCCTCCCGGGTCCGAAGATAGCGCTTGAGGATCGGCCGAACAAGCGGTCAGCTCATGCCTTGTGGGACCGCCTGGGAAGGGGGGACGAACGTTGTAACGAAGCCATTCGTTCGCTTTATTACTTTGACTTAAAGAAGCAAAAAAAGGTATAATGGAGCTATGAAATCCCCCATCACCAACCCTGTTCATTGGCGTCTAGACACCCTACTTCCGATGACCCACGAGACCATCGATCAGCTGGCCAGATCGTCGGTGGGCACGCTCACATCCTATCGCCTCGTGGTCGGTCGTTGTCTGTTGGCATTTCATCATACCAGGGCCTACAAAAAGCACGGCTGCTCGTCGGCCATTCACTACGCCGCTTCCGTGCTGGGCATGCATCCCCGCGAGGCCCGCGCGTGTCGTCGCGTGGCCGACCGCCTGCAAAGCTTGCCCGAGTTGACGCTGGCCGCGGAGTTGGGAAAGATGCCCTGGGCCAAGTTGCGAGAGATCGTGAGAAAGGCAAGCGCCGAGACCGAGAGCTTCTGGCTGCGTTTGGCAGGCAATCACTCCTATAAGGAGATCGAGGTCTTGATTCGCCGAACCCCGTTCGGCTCTTTGCCCGGTGAGGTCGACCCCGAGAATCGAAGCTGTGGCACAGAATTGCGCTGCTCGTTGAGTCCGCAGGTCTTTACCCTGCTCGAACACGCG
>JBBKWP010000059.1:0-14028 GCA_037968995.1 Candidatus Xenobia bacterium | reverse complement strand
GTGAGACGGGGGTCACCGGCCAGGCCATAAAGTCGCGTATTCCTTGAATCTCATCCATCGTGACTCCAGACTTTCATGGCGTCATATGCGAACTCGTGCATGCGACCCTCTTCGTCGTTTGGAAGTGTTGACCCCGTCACCATAAACACCTATTCACTGTAGTCGGTTAAGCTGGCGGGCATAACACCAACCCGCAGAGCGTTGACCACCGCCAAAAGGTCGATCACTTCTTGACCGATGGCCCCCTGGACCGGGGTCAGATGTCCGGCTGCTGCCGCCAGCATGCCTATAATCGACAGCGCCATACCGCCCACCGCGCTCTGCAATGCGATGGTGCGCATCCGCTGCCCGATATGGAGAAACTCGTCCACCTTGCGTAGGCTGCTATCGAGGATGACCGCACCGGCGGCCTCCGTCGTGATGTCACTGTTCTGGCCCATGGCAAGTCCTACCGTCGCGGCAGTCAAGGCCGGAGCGTCGTTGATCCCATCTCCGAGATAGATGGTGGAGCGTGCTTTTGTCTCTGTTCTTACGATCTCCACCTTCTGCTCGGGGGACTGTTCCGAGTGAAGCTCTGTGGACACGCCGGCGATGGCATCGGCGTTGGCGCCCATGCCCACCTGTTCGGCCAGGTACTGCACTTCTCGCGCACGGTCTCCAGAGACGATCATTAGTTTCGAGAATCCGTGACGCTGGTGCAGATGGGTCAGAAAGCTTTTCGTGTCCGAACGAGGCTGGTCGTGAAAGTGAAAGCAGGCCGCCAGTTCACCATCGACCAAGAGCATCGCTTCTAAACCCGAGCGCGCTTGGGGAAGCAAGTCTCGTTGTTCGGGCGTCAGGCTTTTGCGACCGGTCAAACCGATACTGCGTCCCGCCACGGTGCCTTGCATTCCCCGACCGGGCAATTCGCGGACTTCGACCGCTTCTTGGCTGGGTACTCCTTCTGTGTTGGCCGCATGCACCACCGCTGAGGCCAAAGGATGACGAGAATAGCGCTCGAGCCCAGCGGCCCATTGCAGAACATCACGGCGCAGAAAACCTGAGGTCAGGTCAATCCCCGTCAGTTGCGGGCGGCCATAGGTCAAGGTCCCTGTCTTATCCAGAATCATGGTCTGACAACTCACGACTTGCTCGAGCACGCTGGGGTCGCGGATAATAATCCCGCGCTTGGCGGCCAGCGAAATGGCACCTATGATAGCTACCGGAATACCGATCAGGAGTGGGCACGGCGTGGCGATCACCAGCACCGCTAAGAAGCGTTCCGGTTCGCCGCTCAAGAGCCAGGCGAGCAGTGCGATACCGACGCCTATGGGTGTATAGATGGCACCCAACTGGTCGCCCAATCGGCGCATACGAGGGCGATGCTGTTCGGAGTTTCGCATGACCTCCATGATCTTAGCGTAGCGAGAATCGACCGCCAGTTTCGTGGCTCTGATGACAAGGGAAGTATCCCCATTGATGGAGCCCGAGAGCACCGCGGAGCCCGGAATCTTGCTAGACTCGAAGGGTTCTCCGGTCAGATAGGACTCATCCATCCGCCCTCGTCCCTCGACCACTTCTCCATCCACAGGAGCCAGTTCGTGAGGGAAGATCACAAGAAGTTCTCCCACCTCGATCTCTTCCACGGGAAGGTCTTCCACCCCGCTATCCACCTTGCGGTGTGCCCGTGACGGCATCCTATTCGCCAGAGCCTCAAGCACGGTCGAGGCGCGACCTACAGCGTATTCTTCTAGAGCCTCGCCTCCGGACAGCATGAGAACGACCACGGTTCCAGCCAAGTACTCTTCAAGAAGAATGGACGTGACGATAGCGATTCCAGCCAGCAAGTCCGAGCCGAATTTGCCTCCGAAAGCCTTCTTGACAAGATCCCAAAGCAGGGGAGTTCCTCCCAAGGCAAGGACGGCCCAGAGCGGCCACTGCAACGCGGAAGAATGGGGTGCAAAGAAGCGCAGGCTCAGATGAGCAGTCAGTCCGATTATGGACAAGATGGCGATCGCGATCTGACGATTCATGATTTGAGACGATCTCCTAGGAATTGTTAAACAGGCAGGGATTGCCGATCGCGAGTGAGGAGCCAAGTCTTGTAAGCGCCGGAGAGATTGAGGCAATCAAAGCCGTTCTGGCTTAGCAAGCGGCAGGCGTTGTAGGAGCGCTGCCCTGACTGACAGTAAACGACGAGAGTCTTGTCTTTGGGCAGTTCATTTTGGCGCCCGCGAAGTTCATCCAAGGGGATGTGGGCAGACATTGGTAGAGCGCCTTTGGCTCGCTCCTGAGAGCTTCGAACGTCGAGGTAATAGAACTGATCTCCGAGCGGCAGAGCGGTCGGGTCGGCATTTTGAACCAGACCACGGAGGACATTCTGGGCCACCATTCCAGCTAGGTTTACAGGGTCCTTGGCTGAGCCGAAGGGAGGTGCGTAGCACAGTTCTAGCTCTACGAGATCATCGACAGTCATCCCCGCTGCAATGGCCGTAGCAACAACATCCACCCTTTTGTCTACACCATCACCCCCCACAGCTTGCAAGCCCAGCACTCGACCGTTGTCCGGATCGAAAGTTAGTTTCATCGCGATGGTTTGAGCGCCGGGGTAGTAGCCGGCGTGGGAGCCGGGATGAAGAAAAACACTCTGATTCGGTTGGTCCGTCCGCTCTAGCGCCTTGGTGCTGGCTCCCGTGACCGCGGCAACCACGTTAAAGACTCGCACGATAGCCGTCCCCAATGTTCCCCGATAGACGACCGAGCGGCCGAAGATATTGTCGGCGACGATCCGTCCTTGTCGATTCGCCGGACCGCCCAAGGGGATCATCATCGATCCTCCTAGAATGGGGTGCGGGGTCTCGATCACATCGCCCACCGCCCAAATGTTTTGACAATTTGTGTGGAGATGTTCGTCCACCTGGATGCCTCCGGTAGATCCAACATCGATCCCCGCGGTCGCGGCTATGGCGCTATTGGGACGAACGCCCACCGAGAGGATGATCAGGTCCGCCGGAAAGGTCTTGCCGCTTTGGGTCACAACGTTGCCCACCGCGGCATCGGGGCTGTCCGCGATACGAGACACGAACTCGGAGAGTACGACCTGCACATCATTGTCTTGCAATTCTGCCTCAACGAGCCTAGCCATCTCCCAGTCGAGGGGCGGGAGTACCTGGTCGGCGGCCTCGACCACTGTCACCTTCATCCCCAATCGATGCAGCTGTTCCGCCATCTCGAGACCGATAAAGCCAGCCCCGACGATGATAGCTCGCGACGGGGTTCCCTTGAGGGCAACTTGAGATGTCCAAGCGATGATCCGATCCATATCCTCGAGGTCGCGGAGGCTGAAAACACCGTCGCGTCCACGCCCCTCAATAGGCGGAATCAAGGGGTTCGCGCCCATAGAAAGGACCAACTGGTCATAGCTTTCCCGGTAGGTGCTACCGTCTTCGTGTCTTTTAACCTCGACAGTCTGACCTTGGGGGTCGATGGAGAGCGCTTCGTGGCGAACTCGAACGTCTAAGTTGAATCGGGCATGAAGGCTCTCCGGCGTTTGTAGTAGCAGTGCGTTCCGCTCAACAATCTCACCACCGACGTGATAGGGAAGCCCACAATTGGCAAAGCTCACAAAACCGCCTTTTTCTAAAAGGACAATTTCAGCGCTCTCCGACAATCGTCGAGCCCTGGCGGCCGCACTCGCGCCGCCCGCTACTCCACCTATGATAACTATTTTCACTCTGAATACCTCATTCGATTCTTCCACGACTTTACAGGCTAATCCGTTTCAGGAAACTGATCTAGGTCAGTTTCCTCCCCAGAAAGATTTGGTATCTTGACCTAAATCAACGAGAGGGCGACTGCGCCCGCGTAAGCTGATGAAAAGGCGTCACCGAGCTCGCCGCGAGAAGGAAGTGTTACTGAAGATGAAAACGAGATTGAGATTATCGAGCTATTTGCTAACCTTTGCACTGCTTGCCTCCGCTGGCTGTCAAGCACCACCACCACCCCATCAAGGGAAAGGGCCGAGCGACGGGGCCAATACAAGCACTCAACCGCTCAGCGGTGAGCCCGAGGTGGCTGTCTTGACCCACGCACCGGCGGTTCCGCCAGCAGTTACCCGAAAGACGCCCGCCAAAGTGGTGGTCACCATGGAAGTGAAAGAGTTGGAGGCCGAACTCACCAGCGGTGTCACTTACACTTACTGGACCTTCGGAGGTAAGACTCCCGGCCAATTCATTCGCATTCAGCAGGGCGACGAAGTAGAATTTCATCTTCAGAATCATCCCACCAGCAAGATGCCACACAACATCGACCTGCACGCCGTCACCGGACCGGGTGGCGGGGCCGCATCCTCCTTTACCGCTCCGGGTCACGAATCCGTGTTTTCTTTCAAGGCACTCAATCCAGGTCTGTTCGTGTATCACTGTGCCACCGCGCCCGTAGGCATGCATATCGCCAACGGTATGTACGGGTTGATCTTGGTCGAGCCCGAGGGCGGCCTGCCTAAGGTCGATCGGGAGTACTACGTAATGCAATCGGAGTTCTATACCGAGGGCAAATACGGAGCGGCCGGTCTGCAACCTTTCTCAATGGAGAAAGCTCTCGAGGAGAACCCAGACTACGTGGTGTTCAACGGCTCGGTGGGGTCCTTGGTGGACAGCGGAGCGCTCACGGCCAAGGTCGGAGAAACCGTCCGTCTTTACGTGGGCAATGCTGGTCCAAACCTGATTTCGTCTTTCCACGTGATCGGAGAGATTTTCGACAAGGTCTATATCGAAGGCGGAACTGCGATCAATGAGAACGTGCAAACGACCGTCATACCGGCCGGAGGCGCTGCCATCGTAGAGTTCAAGGTGGAAGCCCCGGGCACATTAGTCCTGGTGGACCATTCCATTTTCCGAGCTTTTAATAAGGGTGCGCTAGGGATGCTGCAAGTAGATGGCCCCGAAAACAAACTTGTATACTCAGGCAAGGAGGACGACATTTTCTACCAGGCCGAAGGTAGCGCCATTCAAGAAATTCCCGGGGAAAAAGCTCCGAAACCGCCCGTCGCCAGCAGTATGGAAGAGCGCATGGCCGCCGGACAAGTTGTCTACAAGCGCAACTGTGCGGCATGTCATCAGATGGGGGGTACCGGCATCAAAGGCGCCTTCCCGCCGCTGGCCGACTCGGATTTCATCACCTCTCCCGAGGTGGTCGCCAGTGCGATCGCCAACGGGTTACAGGGCGAGATCAAGGTCAATGGCGAGAGCTACAACGGTGTTATGCCGAAGCTCGGTCTGAGTGACGAGGACATCGCCAACGTTTCGACCTACGTGTTGAACTCTTGGAAGAATAAAGGGGGTGAGGTGACTCCTGAGATGGTCAGTAAGGTCAAGAGTGAAGGGTCCAATGGCCACTAGAAATCTGGCTGTCCACAAACTCCCGATTTTGAACGTCGCCGCGTTCCTTCTCATCCTGCTGGCGGTGCTCGGTATCCCGCCGGCGTCAGGACAAGAATTTCGAAGCATCTCCGGTGGGGTCTATACACCCCTTTACACTGTGGGTGAAAAGGAAGTCAAAGTGAAGACCTTCGCTCTGGCGGCCTACCCTGTGACGAACGCACAGTTTCTGGAGTTTGTGCGCGCCAATCCGAAATGGCGGCGTTCCCAAGTCAAGCGAGTGTTCGCCGAGGCCAACTATCTCAAAGGGTGGACCGGAGACCTCACCTTCGACCCCAAGATCGCCAACAGTCCAGTCGTCTCTGTCTCGTGGTTTGCCGCTCGGGCATACTGCCAAGCTCAGGGCAGCAGGTTGCCGACTCAAGATGAATGGGAATTCGCAGCCCGAGCTGATGAGAAGAGCATCAACGCCACGGGCAAGCCTGAGTTTCGTAAGAACATTCTAGACTGGTACTCCAAACCTACGACGGCCAACCTATCCAAGGTTGGGTCGACCTTCCAGAATGTTTACGGAGTTCACGATATGCACGGTCTGGTTTGGGAGTGGGTCGACGATTTCAACTCTATCCTCGTGACTGGAGAGTCTCGAGGGGACAATGCCATCGACCGTGGCCTGTTTTGTGCCGCCGGAGTCAGCGGTTCGACAGACCCTAGTGATTATGCCGCCTATATGCGGTACGCCTTCCGCTCTAGTTTGAAATCGAACTACGCGCTGGGCAATCTGGGTTTTCGCTGCGCAATGGACTCGAACAAGGAAAGGAAGTCGCCATGAAGCTTAATAAAGGATGGGGCCTGTTGCTCCTAACGGTGGTGCTGGCCGCCTTCGCCGCGGAGATGTTGCCTAAGATGCTGACAAAGCAAGGAGTAGATCCCGTGTCGCCGGTTACCTCGGTTGTGAGTCATCAGGAGAGCGTCCCTGAGGGTCCTCTACCGGATCTCTCCGTCTATAACCTCGAAGGGCTGTGGAAGGACCAGCGAGACGAAGACCTTAGTTTGCTCTCACTGCGCGGTCGTCCCCAGGTGGTGGCCTTGATATACGGAGGCTGTCAGGGCGCGTGTCCTCGCATCATCGGCGATATCAAGAGTGTGGAAGAGACCGTAAAAAAGACGCATCCAAAAGGGGTGGGGTACTTGCTCGTCACCATGGACCCCGAAGTGGACAGCATCGACCGTTTACAGGCTTTGGCTCAAGAGTACGACCTCGGTCCCGATTGGCGTCTCTTGCGGGGCACCCCGGACCAGGTTCGAGAGTTAGCCGCTGTGCTTGGAGTGAAGTATCGCAAAGTGAGCGAGACGGATTTCGCGCACTCCAACACGGTTTCTATCCTCGATGCTCAGGGTACTTTAGTTTATCAAAAACAGGAACTCGGCGCCGATATTCACGCCAGTGCAGCGGCTATAGAAGGTCTCTTGGACAAGCCTGATGCGTGTTGTGGTACCCCGTAAAATCAAGGGCACGCGGTTGTCATGGAGAACCGCTTCAGACTTCTCCCGTACAGATATCGCATAGCGACCTACCTGAGTCGATGCTATCAGCATACACAGAGCGACTGCCACAAAGTTGGTACGATCATTGCTCTCGGTCAAAGTCAGGTTGGACAGGTGCGTCAACATCCATGGTTTGAATGAGACCCTTCTCGATTCTCAATGTCTTACGAATCTCGGGTTTCCAAGTCGCCCCCTCCTCTGGAACCGGCCAGAATCTCAACCAGACGGTGTGCTCTCCAGGGGGAAGCCTCAGCTCTTCAAAAACCGATATCGGGCGATCGTGGTGCAGACCAGGGGGACGTAACAGTTCGTCCAGCCAAACCTCGCCATCGACCTCCACCATCAAACGATAGTCTCTCATACGGTCGGCTGAGCCCTGGTTGGCCCGCATGTGGACAGGCACATCCTCGTCCTGCGGCTCGGCTTGAACGTGAATCTTTTCTCCCACGGTTTTCCAACTGAGACGAAGGATCCCGTAATCAGGATCGCTACCGTAGCTCACCTGAGAACCTAGAGCGATGAGAAGAACGAAAAGAGAACTAGCTATCAGTCGGGGGAACACACTTTAACTCCATTTCTTCGGGGGGCACGGGTGCCTCCAGTGCCTTCAGTTCTCGATAAAATTTGAGAGATTCGTCGACGGCGCGGCCCACGTCGGCCCGCGATGCTTCGGCCAAGCGTACCCTGCGCCGATCCACGCGTGCCATCAGTTCCGCCTCACGATCGTGATAGACACGCTGCTCCAGCCATTTGGGGCCTTCGCGATTGGTGCAGTCACGGCTCGGACAAGAGATAACCATCACCCCGATCGCTCCGCGCCGCAGCACCAACTCCATGACGGACGTGTGCAAGGCTCCGCTGCAGCCCGTGGGTATCACTCGAACTCCATCGAGCGCTCGGAATTTGGGCGACAGACCGCAACCGGTAGCGCAGGCTAACACCACCAGTTCTTCGTTGAGCGGTTTTTCGGACAGCGTCTTCTCCATGGACTTCATCTGATCCCGGCCGTTGCGTTGGGGTGGACCAACTCCCATCGGCTTGCATGAGCCTGCGCAGATTCCGCAACTCACGCAAAGATCTGGGTCGACTCGGGCCACGAGTTTCGAATGTCGCCCATCGTCATAGAACGAGCGAGGCACCATAGAGATAGCGTCGTACGGACAATCTTGGAAGCATTGTGTACAGCCATCGCACAACTTTTCGTCGACCGTCGAAGGCTGCGGCATGGGCTTGGTCTTGGCCCGCAGCGGGTAGGCCGCCAACAGAAGCATCGCCCCACCTAAGACCAGCACGGTGGTGACGCCGCCACCCCATTCTTCGAGGGGCAGCCAAAACGCGTACCAGAGATCGAGAGGAACTTCCGACGGTATCCGGCTTAGATCGGCTGCCGCCCCTAAAGGCGCCGGTACTAAGATCGCGATCACCAGAAGTACGGCGCCCCATAGGGCACAAACCGCCCGTTCGGGAAGAAAAACAGCTCGGGCGAGCCGAGAGGTGTGAAACCAGAGAAGAAAGGCAAAAGCCAGCGGCAAGCCTACATGAAGAAACATGAGAGTGAAGAAGAAGGCCGTCCCGAGATTCGTTTCGTCGGCGAACATTCGCCGAGGCGGTTCGGAGAATAGTGGCAGCCACTCGATCAACCGGATACCGGCCATGGCCATCCGCTGGCCCAAACTGTCCCACACCATCACCAACCCGGTGACCCCGATCAGGATCATCAGAGCGGTCAGAATGATGCCGCTGAGCCAGGCGCGAGCGCGGGCTCCGAAGGCTCGAGCCTGATACATCATTTTGAGAACGTGAACGATGACCGCGGCCACAGCCGCATCAGATGAGTAACGATGCAAGCTTCGGAGCCAATAGGTAAAAGGGCTGGCCTGGATCGCCCGCAGCGAAATGTAAGGTTCAGAGACCCTATAAAAGACAAGCAAGGCTATCCCGCTGAACAAAGCGACACCAAGAAAGAAGACCGCCAGCACACCGCTTTGAAAGGTCGGATTCCAGCGAGATCCGTAGACTTTTTGCAAGAGAGCGTTCATCTGCGATTTGAGCGCTCCACGGCCTCTTGAATCCATTCTAGAGGAGGATCCGTGAAGCCGTAGGTTACCCGAGCTTCTTGGTCGAGAACGAACACCAGAGCGGGATGGAAGATCTCACCCGTTTTCTCATCCCTACTGACCGGAACCGAGAAGGCTTCTGTCAACCGGGCCACCTGCTCAGGGTCTCCTGAGAGAACTCTAGCCGTGCCCAGGTCCCAGACGTCTGCGATGCCTGAGAGGCTGCCACAGGTGTCGCGCCACGGGTCCAAAGTCACGACAATTTTGCGAACCCCTTGAAGGTCTCGCATGGTCGATAATAGACGGGGACAAACGGTCTGACAGTGAGCATAAGCGAAAGTCATGACCGTGACCTCTCCTTTGAGGTCAGACCGTTGAAAAGTATTTCCGTCCTGATCGCTGAGTCGAAATTCCGGAGATTCTAACTCCAGGGTCGGATAATCTGGAGAAAGCGGCGGTAGCCCGCCGCGCGCCTCGATCGCGGGACGTTCTTGGGCTACCCGAAAAGCGGCATAGCCGACGGTCAGAATGGGCAGCAAGACTAACATGAGTTGAAGCGGACGCGAGAGTGTCCGCGCCTGCCTCTTCAGGTCGGCTCCCGAGATGGCCAACAGCGCAACCAACATCGGAATCGGTGCCGCCAGACTGACCCAGCCCTGGACCGAAGGCAGGCTATCCGGGAGGCTGCCAAAGCAGACCTCCCGGGTTAGTAGGAGCCACTCGGGTGAGAGGTCGGCGGTTGGTGCCAGGGCCAGCAAGACCCAAGCGAGCCACGTCGTTGCCCAAAAGAGATACAGCGCCAGAGCCACGAGCGGACTACCCTACCTTCCAAAGTGCCGCCAGCACTTTCCAGTTGGCGAAGTAGTATAGGATGAAGCAGATGAAAAAGATGATCACCAGTGTCACCGTACCGGGAGTCCCCGTCTTGTGAGCAGCGGCAGCTTCTTCATCCGTCCAGTGCTGTTTCGGCATCTTACTGACACCCGGCGGTATACCCGGGCCACCAGAAAGCATGTCTTCATTACTCAAAGGCTTTCCAAAGAAAACACTGACCACGGCGATGGCCACGAAAGCGATTCCGCCAATGAAAGCCATCACTCCCCCCACCGCTGTGCCGGCCATGAAGAGGTCGACAATGGGAGGCAGTTGGAGCTTGAAGAGAGATTGCGTGAAGGAGATATCCCAGTGACGCCTGGGGACACCGAAAGTTCCCGCGTAGGTCATGGAAAGGCCCATGAGAGTGATTCCTACTCCAAACAGGTAAGGTTGAAGTTGCGCCAACTTGTAGAAGGCCACCCGGCGACGAAAAATCAGCGGAAGCAGATAATAGGTGACTCCCATAAAGGAAAGGGCTGTTCCGCCGACCACGGTCATATGAAAGTGCCCGGGGATGCGCAGAGTGTTGTGAGCGATGATGTTGATCTGCTCTGTACCGATGACGACTCCGGTGATGCCTCCACCGAATCCGAAGATGACCAGAGACAGCCAAAGAGCCGAGAAACCCGGGTCTCCCCAGGGAGCGCGGGTCAACCACTGAAAACGTCCTTGATTGAAACCTCGCAATCGCTGGCCCATCTCGATGCCTCCCGGCACCGTAAATCCGTGAACCATGCTGGCCAGTACCGCCAAGTACATTGCGTAACTCGTGTTCCAGACTTTCCAAGCCGGGCTGAGGCCTGGATCGACTAGCAAGTGGTGAGCGGACGCCATGGAGATGAAAAGGATGTACAAGAAGAAGGCGATGCGACTGACTTTCTCGTTGAGGACCACTCCACCCACGGTGAAGGCCGCCAGTAGATACCAGATAGAGACGTGCGCGGCCACATTGATCTGCTGGGAACAGTGTCCCAGTGCCCACCAAATCATACGATAGGCCTGATGGTCCATCTCCATCATGTCCATCGACCAGAAGAAGGTGGGAATGTAAACCATCGCTCCGTGGACTAAGGTGATGACCGCGATGATGGCCGCTGTTAAGGCACCGAAGCTGACCAATGGGATGGTTCCCTTAATGGTCTTCTCGCGTTTGGCGACCACCACGGCAGCGAAGAACAGACTGACTTGTATCAGAGCTCCAACCGCGAACAGAATAATCCCGAAGTAGTAAGCTGGGTGAGCGCGAAGCGGCGTGTAGGAAGTGAAGAGCACATCGGCTTTGCCCGCGAAGACAAAGACGTTGGTGACGGTAGCTCCAAGGAGCATGAGACCGTATCCCAGCCAACCGAGCTTAGGCGCTGGTTGTCGACAGTTGAGGAGAATCGGCCCGGCAAAATAGAGAACCGCCATCTCAAAAAATATGATGAAAAAGATCAGCATGTTCAGCCCGTGGGCGGTGAGAATGCGATAAAACCAGGTTGCCGGGAGAAGATGAACCGCTTGCCAGCGAGTCAAGACCAGCAACACCGCGGCGACCAAACCGATCAAAAGGTGAACGATGGAGGTGACAGCGTTCCACTTAAGCAGTGTCTCGGATTGACGGCAAAATTTCAGGCCCGTGACAGGGCAGATTCTGTGTAGCCATTCCATGCGATATTGTCCCTTCAGTCCTCGACGGTGATCTTGCCGACCATGGTGTGGTGGTTGATCCCGCAGAATTCGTTACAGATGATCCGGAGGTCTCCAGTTGCGTTCGGTGTCATCTTCAAAGCGTAGTCGTATCCGGGTACCACCTGAAAATTGAGATTCAAGGGATAGAGACTGAATCCGTGATTAATATCGACCGAAGAGAGATGGATCGTATAGGTGGCCCCCTTCTTCAGTTTGAGAACGGGCTCCCATCGCCACATGGATGCTTGAATGTAGACTTCCGCGCCGGGCGGAGGCTCACAGACCGCGATCCCTTTTTCCGAGCCGACTTTATAGTCTTTGATGAACTGTTTGGTTCGGGCGCGAAAGTCTTTAGCCGTCACCCGACCTCGGATCCCGCCTGGGTTCTGCCCACCTTTCCAGTGCCAGAGTGGCATAATCGCGAACATAATCATGCACCAAACAAAAGAGACAGTGATCCAGCGCTTTTCGTCCTTGGGGATTGGCAACCACCAGTTCCCCTCGGGCGGCGTAATACCAGAATGCATTACGGTAACGTCGCTTTCGGTAGGACCGCCAACTCCACCAGGCCCCAGCCGGTGTAGAAAAGTAGCATCACGCCCATACCTATGGCCAAGAGCACAAATGGTCGCTCCAGAAGCCTTTGCATAAAAGGTTCGTCCTGATTTTCAGTCATGAGATCTCCCTTCGATCTTGGATTGCAGCCTATCGGATCGATGAGAGCACGGTTATGACTTGGATCAAGTTTTGATTGGTGTTTTTAGGCTACAATTTTTTAGGAGTTGAGCACATTGAGACTTTGGCAATATATCGACGAGTTGGTCGGTCAGGCCGTTCGGCGTGAACTGACGCCGGTCTGGTCGAGGAATCTGCACGGGTTTCTCGTCATCCTTGGCCTCGTCGGACTCACAGGGGCCTCGATTCGTCCCGACTCCGCCGTCGTTTGCCTCATCTTCCCGCTCTTACTCATCAGCTTTTTCGAAGATGTTAAAGTCGGGCTCCTTCTCTGTCCCCTTTTCGTAGCTGTTTACTCCGGCACACACGTGGAAGCTCTAGATGTTGGGTTGTTCTTCGCTCTCTGCATTTTCTCTGTGGCTATCTCCGGTGTGACATCCCACAAATATCGCCAAGTGTTCCTGCACTCTCGCCAGTGTGCCTCGCGACTGAGTATGGCACGAGTCGTCCAGCAAACCATGGAGCCGCCGCCCCGAGTGACGCTTGGCCCGTTGAGGGTACACACACGTATGGAAGTCTGTCACGATCTCGGCGGTGACTTCGTGGGGGTTGCTCGGCTTTCCGACGGTGGCGCCCTCGTTTTGATCGGAGATGTCCAGGGCAAAGGACCTCAGTCGGCTCTGACGGCCGCCTACGTCGAGGGCATTTTTCAACACTGCGGCGCGGTCGGTATCGAGCAGCCACAGGAGATTCTTGAGCACCTACACAATTTGTTGGCCGGTAAAGGCGCGGGACGCTTCGTCACAGCGCTCTGCCTGCGCTCCTGCCCCCAGGGTCGCAACTTTCAGATGGCAAATGCGGGGCATCCCCTGCCTATCGTCTTCGGACGTAAGCCTCGGACTGAGGGCTTGTCTGGCCTCGTCTTGGGGCTTGAGGGAATGCTCGGCATTGTAAACTCAAGCTTTGAAGTTTCAGAAGATGAACGCATCCTACTGGTTAGCGACGGTTGCTATGACGAGGAAAGCGTGACTCCGGGACTGGCCAACTTTCTGCGAAGCCCTACACTGGGCATGAGTGAGATCCTTGGTTGGCTCGATGACAAAGCCGATCGAGAACACCCCGACGACAGAACCGTGGTGCTTATTGAGCCCTCGGGCTCACAGGGAAGTATTTAACCTCTTGATAGCGGATGATTCTTGGACAGCCTGAACGATTTCCGTTCTCAGTTCGTCTAGGATGAACGGCTTCTGTAGGAACCGGACTCCCGGATCATCCATTTCACTTAGGACGACGTCCGCCGTGTAGCCGGAGACGAAGAGAACTGCGATGTCAGGGAATAACATTTTGACCGAGCGGCCCAGCTCTGCTCCCGTTGCGGTGGGCAAGATGACATCTGTTAGAGGCAAGTCAAACGATTCGGTAGCCTCTTGACACAGCGTCAAGGCCTTCTCGGCTGAGTCTGCGGGTACGACGGTACAACCCATATTGGACAGCATCCTACCGGTCATTTTCAGCATGCCCGGGTCGTCTTCTGCCAGAAGAACGTGATATTCTGCTTGACGATACCATAGACCATAGCCATACTGAGTCCGTTGCCCTTGTTCAATTTGGTGGAAAAGAACGGCTCAAAGATTCGGTCGGAGATCTCTTTGTCCATCCTGCACCCATTGTCCCCGACCGAGAGGAAAGCGTAGGTGCCCTCTTTTATATAGCGCCTCTCAGAGATGTTTTCGGTTCCGAATGTTTTCTGGCCCACGACAATCTCTATGGTGCCGCGCCCGTCCGTGGCGTCTCGGGCGTTGAGACAAAGATTCGTTAGAATCTGTTGAAGCTGGTTGGGATCC
>JBBKWP010000058.1:0-8010 GCA_037968995.1 Candidatus Xenobia bacterium | reverse complement strand
GATCCCATCGGCCGAGAAAGAACGCGGAGGCGCTCTTGTTCGTCAGAAGCACTTTGACCGGAACGAGGCTGCGGCTCGGCAGCGGGTCGGGTGGCGCATAGGAGGCGACGAACTGAGGCGAATCCACCGTGAATTTCTGGAGTTCCCCGGAAGGTCCTGAGCTAAATTCATAGGTGCCGGATTCAGTCGGCAGTTGAAAAACGGCGGAGATCTGTTCCGAGAAAACGATGGTTTCACGAAACCCGTCCGGATACGAGAGTTCGTAGTGACCGCCCGCGGTCGAAAGAGTTTGCCATAGCCCCGGCACCGGGATGGGTAAGGACAATTCCGCTGGCGGCGCGCCCAGAATAGACTCCCGCCGGCTTCGACAACCCTCTTCCTTACGAACGCCCTCCGCTTCCCTAAAGTAGACCGTCTCGCTCCCTGCGGGAAGCGGATCGCCGGTAGACTTGGCAGCTTTGGCCCCCAATCGTAAGCAAGGCTCCCGCAGGCTGGGGCCCCATCCGTGGAGCTCGCGCCCTGATAAGACGGCTAGAACCGCTGCGGTTTCCAGCGATTCCGGTGCCTCCTTTGTCATCCCATTGGGGCGAGTCAACACCGCAATGGTGTCTGACTCAGCGTCCTCTTTGAGAAGGCCGATGAGTAGGAAATCATGATCGGGATCGAAATCTCCGATCGGCGGGACGCCGTCGCGAACCCGCTGCTCAAACGTCGGCGGCCAGAAGAGGTGAGTCATCGAGAGGTGGGCCTTTTGAAAAGCGATCAAAAGCTGCCGGTTCCATAACGATTCCCCAGATCCACAAAAAACTCCCAGGACCAAGCAAAACCCGATCACCTGAAGGGCCGGACCGCTCAACCGCAGTGAGACGACTCTCTGGCTTTGCGAGGACACGGCATCAGGCGAAGTCAAGCCTTCCCCAACTTCCTGGGTTTGTGCGAACTTTTGCAAGGCCAGTCCTAGAGTGAGGGCCACCGCGAGGACCACTCCCGCTCCGGGCGATCCGGCGAGCGACTGCCCGATCTCCCATAGAAGAGCCAACCGCACGATCGGCAATTCCCGAAAAACAGCTGCACCCAAGGCTAGAAAATACCAGTGAGCATCTACCAGTTCCGGCTTTAAAGCGGGTCCGACCAAAACCAGAAAGACCGCAAGCGCCATGCCCCCGATAAGGGCTCGGAATTTGCCGTGGGCTATCGGTAGCGGGAGGAACAGCATCGGCAGTACCGCCAGAGCCGATGGGGGGTGAAACATCACCAACAACAGAGAAAAAACGAAAGCTAACTCTGGACATTTCCGGCCCATCGCCAACAGAACCGCGAGTTGCCCAAGGAAAGATACCGTCTCAGGAAGATCGAGCATGAACCAGTAGGTCGGCGAGGCAAGAAACAGAAGGGCGGCGCTGGTCAAGCCGGCGGTCCAGGAGTTCGTCAGTGAGCGCACTCCCAGAACCAGGAACGCCAACAACACCAGTTTCAGAATCGCTTCGGTCAGCGACCAAGCCACCAGAACATCGCCGGGGACCCAGGAAACTAGGCGCGCGACTCCAGGATAAGAAGGAACAATTTCAAGTCCTAAGGGATGTCGAACGCCCCCAGCGTTCCAAGCCGAAAGGAGCGGAAGCCAACCCACCAGCAGGCTGTTTGATAGAGCCAGCCATTTGGCGCCCACGGACCACGTCCAGGCTAAGACTCCTACCGCGAAAAGAAAGAAACCTCCGCCCACAAACCTTTTCATTGAACCGTGACCTCCGGTCCCAAAACTCTAACTAAGTGCCCTTGGCGAGACGACAAATAGAGTGACAATCGCCACTTGCCTGGTTCTGCGGGTGCTACCAAAGGGACTTCAAGAGAGGAATCCAGTCGAACCCTGCGGAGATTGATACCCGGCAACAGATCAAAGCGCTCTTCTGTGGGCTTGTAGAAAGCCCAGCATGCCAGCACTTCGGGAACGTCCTTCAAACCGGGCGGCAAGACCAGCTCGGCGTGCGCTCGATATAGAAAGCGAGGCTTTAGGGTCGTCGGAAGGTCCACGCTTTTGAGTTGAATCTTCTCTAGGAGAGGATCGAGGCCCACCTCGATCTGTAAAGGTTGGAAGTCCTCAAATTCTTGGGATTGCACACCTGTTAGGAATCGGGCGTCGATTTCAAAGGCTCCTTGCCCATGAGGTGTGACGAAAGTTACCGGGAAGTGACCAAGCGAATCCACTGCGACCACCACTCGGTCAAAAAAGGGCGGTTCGAGTCCATCCGGACGTCGGGCCCGAAGTTCCAAGAGGCGGGAGTCATCCGGGATCGGCTTGGAACCGGTGAGTTCAGCCGACATCGAAAAAGCCGCGCCGCTGGGAAGACGTCGCATCGGCCCTTTTAAGGTGAGGCTCATTGAGTCTGTATCAGGTTGCTTGCCCTCGGACTCGGATTCCATAAAGTCCAAAGGCTCCAGAGTGACGCGATAGATGAGTCTTTTGGACGCGCCTTCGGTTTCGGTGTGGACGAGTTGGACTCCATCGATGGGAGGAAGCTCTAAAAGTCCCGGCTCCGGCCGAAAATAGATCCAGTTCACCGCTAACTGCTGGAGTTGCTCGGTTGCAAAAGTTGTCCAGAAGAGTTGAGCCGAGGCGGCACGGTGGAACGGAGTCGTGCCGATCTTCTCGTCATCGAGCGGCAGGGCGTGGCCGGTACATCGTACCCCGGAGACGCCTGTGAGCGTCGACTCGAACAAAATATTAAGGTTATTCTCTTCACTGAAGTTGGTCAACAGGCGGTCGCCGGGACGAGCGTTGGCCTCCAACCAC
This sequence comes from Candidatus Xenobia bacterium, assembly GCA_037968995.1. Classification (GTDB taxonomy): domain Bacteria; phylum Vulcanimicrobiota; class Xenobia; order Xenobiales; family JADMJV01; genus JAEXNA01. The sequence continues at coordinate 5,219 of JBBKWP010000058.1, read as the reverse complement.
TGAGCCGCTTTCCAATCGATAGCCTGAAAATCCAAAAGTGTGTGATCGTCAAGCCAGTGAGAGGTGCTGGGAAAAAAGAGCAGTTCTGTTGGCGCAAGCTCGAAGACATCTTTCATACGAGACCCCACCAGAGACAAGCAGGCGTACGAGTTGACTAGTGTGAGGCCCAGCAAACCGAACGTTGCTACCGCTGACAAACTCGCTTCGCATCGGTATCCATCACCCTCCCGAAAAACCCGACATGTGGGTCGACTCGAACCAAACCTCTCTTCGTACAGCACCGCGCACGCTAAGCCCAAAGCGCCAGCCAGTCCCAGCGACGCTGCGAACTGCCAACGATAGTACTCCGACTCGTAGATGGGTCCGAAGTCGACCAAGGCCGGAACTAGAAATGCGATGGTGCCGAACGCTCCGAAGCAAAGCCCGCATCGATGCGAACGCCTTATTAGAACCCAGGCCGCGAATGGCGACAGGTAGAGCGCTAGGAAATGAATCTTTAAAACGTCCCAAGACCAGATGTAGCGATAGCCACGGTCTAAACCGGCCGGCTTGTAAAGAAACTTCAGTGGAGTGTCCAGTCGATAGATCGTGCTCCAGCGCTGATACTCTCCCGTTTCCAAAAGAATCTGAAACAGGTCCTCCTTTGGGAAGGTCACTTTGACGACCTGGGCCTGATTCTGCATCCCTTTGGAAAGGTTCTCCGACTCGGTGTGACGGCGTCCCTCCAACTTTCGCGCCAACAGGTCCGTCAGCGGCCCTCCCTGAGTCGCGGCTAGAGGAAGGCTGATAGCTAAAATCGTTAAGGTGCCCACGAGCAGATGACGGGCATCCTTTGGCTCCTTTGAACGGCCAAATGGGTTGGCCAACAAGACACCCGTACTTCCCAGCAAGGTAAAAAACATCAACCCAAAGTGTGTTTCATAGACGATGGCGTAGCCACCCAGGGCCAAGCCGCCGAGAATGCGTGGACTCCAATCTGACGATCTCCAACTTCGCCAGGCCAGGTCCAAAATCAAGATCAGGTACAGATGGACATACGCGTTGTTGTTTTGAAGCGTATCGATCAGGCCGCCGCGCCCACCCGCGTTGATTCCGAAAAAAACAAAAACGGTGCCCAGCAGAGCCTGCAGTCGACTGCCGGTCTCCCGTCGAAGCCCGCCAAAAAGCAGCAGAAACGAGACGACCTGGATCAAGCTGGTCATGACATGCTGCATCTTGAACGTATCTGCCCCGGTCAGGTAGGACGAAATAACGATAGAGAGATTCCGTCCATAATGACCGTTCATGGGAATGTCAGAGAAAAAGGGGTTAAAAGGCGGAAAACTGTCGTGACGCATCAACCCTTGAAGGGGCGCATGGATCCAATAGTCATCATCCGATTCCGCGATCTGCTGTGCGTTGGTATAGAGGAGAACAAGCACAACGAGGGCGCCCAGGAACCACTGAAAGGCTCGTCCATCCTTAGGTGTTTTCAGTGGCGGAGACGGGCATCTCCAAAGGACAAGGAAGGCGGCGACGGTCAAAACCATCAGAGTCACTCCGCAGGCAGTCGCCAGGCTCGCGCTTCGATAAAGCGCATTGACCCCCAGCAGAGTTGTCACGACCGCCAGCGCGAAGGCATAAGGCACGGCGAACCACGGGTCTTCGATCCCGAGGAGACGCCGAGCGAAGACCCAACCGGCCGCCAATGGAATAAGGAACAGGGGACTCATCGCCCGCGAGGTTCTCTGCCACTAAAGCGTTTCCCCTTTGAGAACGGGGTGGAGACCATCCACCAAAATGGCCCCAACCCAACGAAAAAGGCCCCCGCGCGGCGGGGGCCTTTTCCAAGCGGGCTTAGTCAGGCCGCTTCACATTGCAAAAAGTGAAATCTATTTTTTGCCTTCGCAGCAGCTTTTTGCGCCGTCTTTGGCGGCACCATCCTTGGAGCAACTCTTCGCGCCGTCTTTTCCAGGACAACCGTCTTTCGCGTTCTTACTGGGACAACCGTCTTTGGCGGGACAACCGTCCTTGCCTTTGCAGCCATCTTTGGCGGCACCGTCTTTACAGCAACTTTTGCCGCCGTCTTTTCCAGGACATCCGTCTTTACCATCTTTGCCAGGACAACCATCCTTGTCGGCCATCAACCAACCCTCTTGGGATTGGGCCATCGCGGCACCTGAGGTTACCACCACACCGGCTACGGCGGCGGCCATGTACTTCGTAAATTCTCTTCTGTTCATAAATAGCTCCTCTAGCGCTGATCCGCGCATGATGTGGGAACAAGCGTCTTAGGCGGAAGTTCCCAAGGCATGTTACGCCTATCTTGCAATTCTCCTGGAAAGGCCACGAAAGGCTACGTGGGCCGTTTTGCGAAACCGACCAGATGAACTTTACTGGTCTTCTCCTTTTGCTGGTCGCCCTCACCTCTTGGAGTTCCGTGGCGTCAGCGCAGGAGGACTACGAACTCTCTTACCTACTGGTCCGACAGAGCGACCAGGTCGTCCTCGATGCCCAAGAGCCTGATAAATTGAGAATACCCGCCTCCACGCTCAAAGTCGTCACCGCGGCGGCCGCCCTGGAAATCCTCGGACCTGACCACACCTTTGAAACGACCTGTACCATCGTGGAGAACGTCCATAAGGGACGTCTTCGGGGCGACTTGATCCTTCGTGGCGAAGCGGACCCAGAATTGACCCAAAACGACCTCAAAGAGCTAGCCCGAGAGATCTGGGCCACGAGTTTACGCCGCATCCAGGGAGACCTGGTCGTCGACGAAGGACCCTACAGCGGCCCTCCCTACGGTGTAGGTTGGGCTTGGGACGACGCCGGTGAAGACTACTCCCCCGAGATTTCATCACTCGCCGTCGACCACGGGCTCATCACCTTGAATGGCCTAGATCTCCCCGGGTGGCTGGACTTCGAGCGTTCTGACAACGCGTCTCTGCGTTTGATTCCAGGGCGGGAAGGTGCTCAGGTGCGGGGCACCTTTCCTGTGCAACTGGCTGCTCCTCGTAGTGCCCTGCGAACCGGCGAGCAGTTTCGCCGCCACCTTCAAAGCTTTGGTATAAGGGTTGAAGGTGAAGTTCGCGGCCAACATCGTGTGTCGACGGGAAAGAAGGTGGCCGTTCACCGGTCTCGTGCACTGGTCGACCTTCTCCGTCAGGCTCTTAAGGTTAGTGACAATCTCGCTATGGAGCTCATCTTTCGGTCCATCGGCTCGCTCCGTCCCACTATGCTTCGAGACGAACAGCTACGAATCGTCGACGGATCCGGATTGTCTCGATACAACCTGGTCTCCGCGAGGCAACTTACCCGCGTTCTCTCGACCTATGGAGAGCTGCGGCAAATTTTGCCCGAACCGGGAGAGGGAACCCTTTCGAAGCGATTTCTTTCCGACAAGTCGGCGCGAATTCGAGCCAAAACCGGCACAATGAGCAACGTTTCCGCACTCACCGGATATCTCTTCTGCGACACGCCAAGGGAATGTGTATTCGCCATCATGATCAACGGACATCTCGCCTCCACGGCGGACCGTAAAACTATCGAGGACGACCTCGTGCGAACCTGGATCCGACAGTACGGGTTGGGAGGCCCCTACACAGAGGGCTCTGAGCGACCAGTCGCTTCGTTCCAACGATGAGAGATCTCCATCAGGTCCTCCCCGTTGCCCTTAATCTGATCGATTGTAAGCTTTAACAGGCCCAGACTGGTCTGGAGCGGTGAGTTCTCTTGCAACACTTCGTAGCTGCTAAGTTCTTTGCTTATCATGTGTTCGCACATCACCAGCGCACTCAGACTTCCCATCAAATTGTGAGTCAAGGTGGACATTTCGTCCTGGATGGCCGAGGTGTCGACTTTCTTATCTTTATGGTTGTCACTGTTGTGCTGGGTGCTCGACATAACTCGCATGGGACCTGTCCTTATCTAGAATATATTATTGTGGTATTCAACGCCATCTTATGGTAGATGAGGAGTCGCAAGCGGACATGCATCCACGGTATACCGACGCCCTACCCGTTCGGTAAGGCGGTCTACCCTTCGAGGTAAACTCGGGGGAGAGACTCAGGAAGCCGGGTGACGACTTCGTATTGAATCGTGCCTATTTTTTGGGCCCATTCCTCCGCGGGTATAGACTGCTCTCCGTCTTGACCCAAGAGCGTTGCGACGGTGCCCTGCTCAACGCCCTCAATATCGGTGACGTCGACGACCGTCAAGTTCATGCAGACGCGGCCTAGAACTCTAGCCCGCCGCCCTTTCAATAAAACCTCACCACAATTGGAGAGATGGCGGTCGTAACCCTCAGCGTAGCCCACCGGCAAGATCGCGACCTTTGTTTGGCGTTGCGTTTCGTAAGTGCACCCGTAACCCACTTTAACGTGAGCCTCCAGCCATTTGGTCTGAATGACCCGAGCGCGATACGACAGTACGGGTAAAAGATGAGCTTCAAGCTCCGGAGTCTCGTGGTCAGAGAATTCCGCCAGACGTCGTTTGGCGAGGTCGTGCTCTGCTCCGTGATAAAGGATCCGAGTGGCCTCCGACGGCCAAAATCCATAAAGGGAAATCCCAAGACGAACCATGTCCAGGCGAGTCCTCTCCAGCAAAAGTGCTGCCGCGGAGGCTCCAATGTGGCGGAATTCCGGAACGAACCCCTCGTCTTCCAATCTGACCAGAGTGTCCTGAAAACGTCGAAACTGCGACAGCGTGTAGCTCTGGTCAAGTCCCTCGGCGTCGGCCAGATGGGAGTAGGCGCCTTCAGGTATGAGGCCGGGAAGATCCCGCACTTTGGAATAGAACTCCAGCGCACGGTCGGAGCCCACCGCCATACGAGACAAACCGGTGTCGAACTTGAGATGAACACGAACCGGCCGACCCACTTTCTGACTGGCGGCCGAAAGCGCTTTGGCCTGATCAAGGTCGTAGACGGCTAAGGTGATGTCGCCTTCGATAGCCGCCACCATCTCTTCGGGAAAACTCGCCCCCACGACCAAGATCCGTTTGCTAAACCCGGCCGCTCGGAGCCTCAATCCTTCACTGGGCGTGACTACGCAAACCCCCCAAAGGTTCTCGGCTTCTAAGGCTCGACCCACGGCGATCAGACCGTGTCCGTAGGCCTCACTCTTGATCACTGGGGCCACAAGAGATGGGCTCACAAGGCTCGCGATGTGACGGAAATTTTGTCGCAGTCGGTCAAGGTCGACCTCGATCCAAGCGCGATGGGTGCAGGGGGCTACCAAGAT
>JBBKWP010000057.1:0-13766 GCA_037968995.1 Candidatus Xenobia bacterium | reverse complement strand
CAGATTTAGCTGAGGGGTCAGGCGCTAGATTCGTCACGAATTCGCGGCCCCAGGCAACACTCTCATCACGTCGGTCGCACTCCTCTGCCCAAACAGAGCCGCGTGGAGTTCTTTAGGCCAAGCGATTGGCCCCAAGCCGGGGAATGCCACGTCCATATGGCCCACGCCGTCCAAGACGATGGCCTGGACCGGAACCTTAAGATGTTCTGCAACCTTCAGGCGCTGATCCGGTCCCACGCCATCTCGGGTGTGGTCCCGAGTCCCGCTAACCAGCACCACCTTGCCCACCTTCAGTCGGGCGTAATCGACGCTTGGAATCAGGTATCCTGGAGGATGCGGCGAGAATAGGTACAGGGTCTCGATGTCCAATGTGTGGCCGTACTGCAAAGCAAACTGAAGCACCGTATCGGTCCCGAAGCTATGACCCGCCAAAGAGAGGCGTCGACGTGCACCGCTTTGGCTTTGATCTTGGCGCGATAGAACGGCTGCAACCGCCAACTCCAGTTGCAACAGGCGCATGGTTCGGCAATCCTCGGCGTGAATCATGGCTCGCACCCTGCGTGCCGCCTCGACCCCCGATGCGCCCGAAACGAACCGCTCACGGGCCAGCCTAAACAGCGCTCCCAAAGCCGCCCAGCGTCCAAACCCCGGATGGCCAACGCGAAAAAGCGGATGGCGCTCTTGGAGAACGGCAGCCAACGGTTCGTAGTCTCGCACCGACGCTCCAAACCCGACCGAAAAGACCAACGGAGTGTCGTCCGTCTCTGAGGAGCGGGAACGAGACCACAGAACAGGAATGTGCTCTCCCGCACCTTCAAGGTCCCATAGACCCCAATGCGGCGCGCTCACCGGGGCGTTGAACACGAGTCCGCGGACCAGTTCCCAACGCGCCTTCCAATGAAGTAGCTTCGAGCGTCTCGTGGTATCGGTCAATCGCGTGAACGCGCCCATCGACGATGCCAAGACATCAGGCGCGCCACCAGATTGGGAGCCATCGTGTCCAGCACAAAACCGAAACGGGTCAGAGCGGAACTACAGATCTCCGCCTCGCGAGTCGTTATCGCCCGCTCGATCAGCGCCGCTATGGATTCCGGCGTCTGCACCAAACCTTTGGGTTTGTAGCCGGCCGAATCAAAGAAACCTGTCGACACCGAGATCGGCAAGATCTCTGTTACCGCGATGCCGAGTTCGGCCACCTCGGCCCGCAAGGCCTGTGAGAAACAGTGCATGGCGCCCTTGGTGGCTCCGTAGCATGACATTCGCTCTAGACTGCGGCGGGCAGACGCCGAAGAGACGTTGATGATCTGACCGCCGCCATGGGCTGCCATCAGAGCGACCGCCTCACGACACAGCGTGACCACGGCAAAAAAGTTGACCTGAAAAACCCTTTGAAACTCTACGTCGGTACTCTCGGACAGCGTCTTATGGAGTCCGATCCCGGCGTTGTTGACAAGAACTTCGAAGGGTCCGACGCGTTCGGTCACCTCGCGCAGAAATCCAGAAACGTCGTCGGCCTTCAGAAGGTTCAGGTCGATGGCCTCGGAGCGCCCACCGTGGGCCACGATCTCAGCGCTCACCTCGCGCAGCGACTGAGGCTGTTCAGAGGCCACCACCACCCCGTAGCCAAGACTTCCCAGTCGCAGCGCGGCGGCCCGCCCAATGCCCGAAGAGGCGCCGGTGATCACCACCCAAGGCCTTTGCTCAGCGCCGCTCATCCGCCTAGAGAAACCTTCGAGAGCCCTGAAATGGGTTGGAAAGTTGAACGTCAACAAGCCATCGCTTCATGGGATACCCTGTGGATAAGTCTGTGGATTTGTGGAGAACCTTTCGCATAGAGAATCTCATACTCCTCAAAGATTCTCATCGTGAGAAGGCTTCTGACTGCAGGAACTGCAGCCTTTGCCGTCTTCGATTCGGGCTCTGCCCAAGGGGATACGAAACACTTCCCCGGGATTGATTTCGCTGTCCTTTGATTGTCGCACGAGAAGAGTCCGTCCGATGGGATCCACGTCGAGAACCCTCACTAACCCTTCAGGGATCTCAAGATCGCTCCCCACCGCGGGCAGTTCCTGGCGCAAGGCTCTGTAGGTTTCGTATTCGTAACGCAAGCAGCACATCAACCGCCCGCACACTCCGGAAATTTTGTCCGGTTTGACGTGAAGTTGCTGCTCTCGCGCCAAACGAATCGAGATCGAGGAGAACTCTCTCAACCACAAGGTGCAACAGCAGGTCAGACCGCACGGTCCGATGCCGCCGATCATCTTCGCCCGATCCCTTGAACCGATCTGAAAGAGTTCGATGCGCTTGCGGAACAGGCCCACCAATTCTCGCACCAGCACCCGAAAATCCACCCGGCCCTCGGCCCAAAAATAGAAGACGATGCGCTCGTGATTGAGAGTCAAGCGGGTTTCTAAAAGGCGCATGTCAAGATTCATCCGCTCAATGGCCGCTTTCGCCAGCACGAAAGCCTCGGCGCACTCCATGCGGTTGTGATAGTCCGCTTTGAGGTCCGCTTCGGTGGCGGGTCTCAAGACCTGAAAGGCCTCTCTGGGCGAGTCTCCCACGAAAGGGATTTTGGTGGACAGGACCGTTCCCAGTTCGGTACCCCGAACCGTTTCCACCACCACGCTCTCCCCTTTCTCCACGGGGAATTCGGGATTGGGGTAAAGATGCGGTTTGCCCACTCTTTCCAATTCAACAGCGAGCACTACACCCCACCTTGAGTCAAGCCGTAGCACAGTCTCTGCAGAAGCAGTTTGGGACTCACATTGCTGTGACGATGATGTTGAGCCTCTTGAAAAAGACGCAGAAGCCCACGGGCCGTTCCCGGCGTGACGGTTTGAGCCAGACGTTGAAGATCCGCCAGTCTGCCGCCGTGCGACACCAGTTCGGGGCTTCCGACGGTCACCACCAACAGGTCGCGAAACGCCGAAATTCCCAAGTCTAAGAGAGCCTCAAGGCTGGAGAGTTTCAGCTTCTCAAGCTTCATGGCCGTGTCGGTCGCCCCCCACATGTCACGACCCGGGAGCCCCAAAAACAGGCTCACAGCTTCTTCGCGCGCGATCAGATCTTTAGGATTGTGCAGAAGGTCCACCGCGAGGCCAATCGAGCCCCCACTGGTCTTCGCCAACTGGGTTGCCTGGTCGTCGGGAGCACCCAAGTCTCGCAGATGGGACTCCACTAATCTTGGCGGCAACCCCTGAAAGCGGACCAATCGACAACGACTCACCACCGTAGGAATGAGAGCCCCGAAAAGTGGCGTGACGAGAAGGATGACGGCGGCCCTAGGGGGCTCTTCCAGAGTTTTTAGGAGAGCATTTTGCGCTTCATCTGTGAGCTTTTCTCCGGACTCCAAGATCAAAATCTTGAAACGGCCTTCAAAGGGCGCGTATCCCAATTGGTGGATAGCCTCGCGAATCTCCGACACGCCCAGCACGGTCTTCTGTTCCGGAACGCTCGCGATATGGAGATCGGGATGGTTTCCCGAGAGAATTTTTCGACATGAGCCGCACTCTCCGCAAGGTCCAACAGACTCATGATCGTGCGAAAAACAGTTCAGATAAGCCGCATACCATATTCCGGCCAGACGCTTTCCGGTCCCCAAAGGCCCGCTGAACACCAACGAGGGAAAGGGAGTGGACCGCCCTCCCTCCACCAAGGCCTTTCGGACGTCCAGGTGGCCGGTGAGTCTACGAAAATCTAGGAGACTGCTGTTACTCGAGTCCACGCTTACCTAAAGAGAGTCTTCCGGGATCCGGCAGTTTCTTCTTGACCATATCCATCGTAAGGTCGGCGATACGGGTCGCTAGTGGTTGGGCTTCGCCCGACCCATCGAGGATGCGGAATCGAAACGCTTCTTCTTGAGCGATCATCATATAGCCCTCACGCACCCGCTCGTAGAACGCCATGTCCAGTTGCTCGAATCGGTCCATTTTTGTCAGAGTCTCCACCGAGCGGGTCCGCACCCGTTGCAAACCGTGGGCCGGTTCGATGTCGATCAAAAACGTCAAGTCCGGCCGCACACCCCAAGAGCAGATGTCAGAAATCTCGCGAATCTGGGTGGGATGCACCCCTCGACCGTACCCCTGGTAGGCCAACGTCGCGTCGTAGAATCGGTCGCAGATGACGATAGTTCCCTCTCCCAGCTTAGGTCGGATCAACTGCTCGACCAACTGAGAGCGCGAGGCGGCGAACAGAAACACCTCCGTGAGCGGCGTCATGTCGTCGAAGTCCGAGTCCGCCAAGATATTTCGTAGAGCCTCGCCCACGCGGGTTCCGCCGGGTTCTCTCACCAGGGTGACCGGATAGCCCTCCGTTGTCAGGCGATCCGCCAAGAGTTGAGCCTGGGTGCTTTTGCCGGCACCCTCCAGACCCTCAAACGTTATGAACAGACCTTCCATACTCATGGAGTTCTCTACCTCAATCTTTCTTAAACCCACTAGGTCGACCGGAAAATCCGGACGTACCGATACGGCTCCGCGCCCAAACTTTTTGAACGAAGCCCGCCATTTTCTACCGTCTCGTGCTGAAGGCGGCGAATGGTGGGCTCTTGGGGAGCCAAGTCCATTGGCCGACCTGTATCGGACACCTTCCGTATCGCCTGCTCGGTTTCCCGCAAGGCCAACTCCTCGGGCGACAGTTGATCGATGGAGTAGTAGCTTTTCAGGAAATTCTGAATCTGGGCGACCGTGTTGGAACGAATGATATGGATCGGAAGATTCTTCGCCTGCATCTGGTCGAACTTCGCGGCCCCCCGTCGAGCCTGCCCCTTGATGGTGAGAACAAAGTCGGCTTCCTGCCAATTTCGGACGATCTCGGCGGGCACGGCCAAGGTACGGATGGCGCGTTCCAAGCGGTTTCGGCTCACCGAATAGGGGAAAATTTTCGCCCCCTCCATCACTTTGTGGCCGGGAGGCGGTGGTGCTAGAGACCGTCCGCCGGTGATGCCGTCATCCTTAGCTTCAAAACCATGATTGTAGGCCAAAAATTCGCTGTTCGAAGTCTGCACCACTTCGATTCCGTCGTCTTTTCGCACCCGGATCTCCGGCAGCGGCTTCTCATCTCGCAGCAAGAGATCCACAACCATGGCTACGTCGTTGTGGATCACGAACGTGTTCTTGTCCTGAATCTCCACCACCACCTCGAAAGTCGGAGGGGAGCGCCTCTCTAAGACGGATTTTTGCGTGCGTCGTCGGCGGGCTTCCTCGTCCGAGAGCGTGACCGACTGAATACCGCCAATCAGATCGGATAAGGTGGGGTTCAGAATCAGATTGTCCAAAGTGTTTCCGTGGGCCGTCGCCACCAGAGTCACCCCGCGTTCGGCGATGGTGCGCGCGGCGTAGGCTTCCGCTTCCGTCCCGATCTCATCCACCACGATCACTTGGGGCATATGGTTTTCCACCGCCTCGATCATCACCGCGTGCTGTTGGTCCGAGCGCGGCACCTGCATTCTCCGGGCCAAACCGATTCCCGAATGAGGAACGTCACCGTCTCCAGCGATCTCGTTCGAGGTGTCCACAATCACCACCCGACGCAACTCTTCATCAGCCACCACTCTTGCGATCTCGCGCAGCAAGGTCGTCTTGCCCACTCCCGGTCGCCCCAAGAGTAAGATGCTCTTTTGGGTCTTGACCACGTCCTTGATCAGATCCACCGTACCGTAGACAGCCCGTCCGATCCGGCAGGTCAGTCCGATGATGGTGCCCGCCCGATTGCGAATCGCCGAAATCCGGTGCAAGGTGCGCTCGATGCCGGCCCGATTGTCGTTGCCAAAGGTTCCCACTCGGGAAATGACGTGATCGATCTCTTCACGGGTCACCTGCTGGTCGCCCAGGAAGGCAAAGGTCTCGTTAAAGCGAGCCTCGGCCCGTCGTCCCAAGTCACACACGATCTCGACGAGATCCTCTTGGTCACCGCTGAGACTGGCCACCTCGCGCTGAATTCGAGGTGGAAGAATTGCCAATAGAATACCGAGATCGTCGGTGGTTACACCGTTGGGTTGAATTTCGCTCGTCATCATATTCCTTTCAAAACCTTTAGGGTCGCAAGCGTCGAATCCGCGGCGCCCCGCACTCGACCCCCCATCTGTTGGTGACCTTTGAGTTGAGCGAGAACCTCGCTCTCGATCACCTCGCCGGGGAGAACCCAGGGAATGCCGGGGGGATACAAATGGATTGTTTCCGCGCTGCGAAGCCCCACAGCCTCCTCAGCCCCCATCGTATGGTGGGGAGCGAAGAAGGTCTCTCGAGGAGAAAGCACTTGAAGTGCTCTCCTTGGCCTCGTTGGACTCTTGAGACCCACCGAAGCCAAAGGGCCTTTATGGGGTAGCGCCCGCAACGCTTCAACCAATCGATCTCCGTGCTGTGACCCGTGACCCGCGGACAAGACGATCACCACGGCCCGATGATCTGACATTTCTACCTGAAGATGATGTTCATAGCGCAGAGTTGACTCCAATTCATAGCCCGTAAACCCGCGTTCCACGGCGCTGACCACGAGGCGAGTAAAATCCCATTGGTGAACCTCAGGTCGACCGAGAAGTTCTTCTCCGTGACAGACAATCCCCTCAATTTCGCTGATCATCCGTCGCAGATGAGCGGACAGATTCAAGAGGCCCTCGAGCAGTTCATGCCCTCTGAGCGAATACTCTCGTCGAGCAGAATCTAGCGACGCAACCAGAAGACTCGATGGAGAACTGGTCAAAAGCATGCCCAACACCGAATCCAGACGACTCCGGTCCACCGCTTGGCCCCGCAGGTGCAGCATAGCGCCTTGGGTGAGACCAGGCAGCATCTTGTGAGTGCTTTGAACCGTGAGATCCGCACCGGCCGTGACCGCCGACGTCGGAAGACCAGGATGGAACGCGAAATGCCCACCCCAAGCCTCGTCGACCAACACCAGCAAGCCGCGGTCATGGGCTTCGGCCACCAAACTCTCCAGGTCGGCCGCTCCACCGTAATAAGAAGGACTCACCAGGTAAAGAGCCTTGGCTTGCGGACACTGCTCGTAGGCGAGGTAAAAGTCAGACACCGTGGGCGGATGGAAGACCTCCATCTCGTCATCGAAAGGCGTGTCGTAGACCGCCACCTGGACCCCACAGATCACGGCGGCCGCCCAGGCCGAGCGATGAGCGTTGCGGGGAATCAGAACGGTGTCTTCCGGCCCCAAGCAAGTCAAGAACATAGCCTGGTTTCCCGAGGTCGACCCGTTGACCAGAAACCGCGTCAGGTCGGCCCCAAAGGCCTCAGCCGCCAATTCCTGAGCCTCCCCGCACTGACCCGTGGGATGATGAAGGTCGTCGATGCCCAACACTTCCGTGATGTCGGCTCGAAAGGCGCTTTCCCCTAGAAAATCAAGAGCACTGTCTGGGGCTCCGCGCCCTTGCTGGTGACCGGGAACGTGAAAGGACAGAACCTTTTGGTCGAGATGGTCCTTGAGAGCTTCCAAGTAAGGAGCGCGCCGCTGCCCACGACGGAAACTCTGATCGTCACTCAGAAGACGATGAGCCGTTCGTCGGGTCTGGCTGCAGACGTTCGATTTCGGTGGCGAAGAGTTCGCGAATATCGAGAAGAACTTCCAACACAGCCGCGCGCCAGCGACTGTCGGCATCCGGTGAAATCTCCCAGTGTCCTTCGATATCGCGCTCGGGGAACTGAGCTAGGATCTCTTCTTTAGAACGCACAGCAGTCGTCAACTCCCTTTTCCCGTCAAACATCCGATCAACGGAGGTCACTTACCCCTCTGCTCAGCTTCAACCTGCTTCACGGGCATGAGGAGTCGTTCTCCAAAAGATCTACGAGCGCTTCAGTCCGGACACGAAGTCGATGGAGTTGGCCATCTCTGGGAAGTCGATCAGCGGGTTGCGGTTTCCCTGAAGCTCAACGATGGCCGCGTTGCGATGCATCTCGTAGAGGTCCGGCGGAAAGCGTCGGTTCCAGTCGAGCATGGTGTCGATGTCTGAACTGTCGTAACGATCCACGACTCCCGGATAGCGAAGTAAAAAGTAGAGCGTGGCTCGGGCCGCCGGGCCTTTGCCGCCCGCAGGCTCGAAGGCCCGTGAAGAGGTGCTGATCACGCCGCAGTCGCCACGCCAATCATCATCATTTCTCTGTTTAAACTCGTCGTAGGGCAGGTTGCTTCGTCGACTGTTGCAGCGCGAATCGCAGGCGAACAGATGGTGCAGATCGCCGCGGGCAGGTTGGGACTTGCCAAACCATGACTGGGGAAGAACGTGCTCGCAGTTGAGCGCCGCGGCTTCCTGACTGGCAAAGGCCATGGCCGCACTCTCTGGCGAGAAAGCCGCTTGAGCAAACACCAGTGCGTTCTCGGCTTGACGCGTGACCTGCCCGATCTCCCAGTCCTCAACGATCGCTGTCTCCGCTACCATCGTCGCGCTGGAATAAATAGAACGGAGCTTGCCGTCAGGGTGAAGATCCACCCAAGGATACACGAAGGTCGACGGGCGGTAGTCGAGTTCTTTGGTGTGTGAGGCCTGGACCTTGGTCGACAACTCGGCGAAAAGAGTTTTAGGGTCCGCGGACCAATCGATATCCTGATAATACTTTTGACGGTTGCTCTTGTCCGAGGCCTCGTCGTAATAGGTTCGGTCCTTGAAGGAGCGAAACTCCGTTAGGGCTTCGTCGAGTCCCGTCGTATCGAGAGGTAACCGTGAGGGACCGGAGGTGGGCAGGGGACAAGAGCCCAGGGTCACCTGGTCTTTCACGACCTGAGTTTGGCCCAGCGACTGCGGACCAGGTTTTACCGTACCATGCGCGACCGTCGGAGCAGGGCGGAAATTTATCGGTGAAAGAGTCATATCTCTACCTTAGACCGGCAAAGGGTCGTTTTTGTTAACAGTTTGTGAGAACCTATTCGTTTGGTCTTATTTCTACGTCCGCCATCACGGCCCGATGGTCGGACCCCCATTCCAAAACCTGGTGTTCCATGACTCTCACCTGTGAGCCCGCAACAAATATGTAGTCGATTCTCCACAACGGTAGGCGTGTTGGGAACGTGAAGCCAAATCCGGACCCGCCTTCGTGAAAAGTGTCTCTCAGTCGCCCTTTCAGTAGACTCACCAGGGGAGCGCGTGGTGGCGAGTTCAGATCGCCCGCTAGGATAATCGGGCCCTTAGAGTCGCCCAGATAGTGGTCCACGCTCTGCCAACAGGCCCGTTGCGCCTCCAAGGCTTTCCTCATGGATTGAGGAGACAGGCGTGGCCCACGGGGGTGGAGGTTGACAAGACGGAGCGGACCGTAGGGGGAATCTGCCTCTACTCCCAGGGATACTTCAAGCACCTTTTTAGAACTTAGGGGGAAGCGGCTCCCGATGACAAGCTCTAGATCGCTTCCTTTGACTCGTTCCCCTCGCATCTCTTTGACGAAGTGCAGGTGCTCAAGTTTTTTATAGAACCGCTTTTCCAGTTTGACTCCCGGCCCCCCCCAAGGGTGCCAAAGTTCCTGAAGAAACAGAATGTCGGGGTCGGCGCGTAAGATATTGTCCGCCAGTTCATCCAAGGTTCTCCCGGCGATGTCGGGTTGGGCGTCTTCGGCAAGGGGGGCCCAGGCGTTTGCGTTCAAGGTGAGGATTCGAAGCCTCTTAACGGGCGGTTCGGAGACCATCCCTGACCAAGCCGGGTCCATCAGAATACCCATCACCAATATTACAGAAAGTCCAGATAGCCCAAATTCGAGCCTCCTTCGCCGGTACATCGCCCAGGCAGTCATCACTAGAGCACCCGGTAAGAGCAGTATAGCGGGGAAGAAGAGTCCATAGGCGAGGAACAGTGAGGGCGAACTGCCGCCCACGTAGGGAAGAAATACTAAGACTAGTATGAAGCCAAAGTGGCCAAAGGTGACTCTTCGCAGCCGGTCCATCCGGACTTTGGTCATCGGCTCCTGCGCGCTTACGTCTCTTTCAAACATGTAGTCTCGCTTCTTCGACTTGAAGCCCAAGGAAATCCTACATCGAGCGTTCTAAAAGGTCTTGTTTGTTAACAGTTTGTGACATCTCGTAAAAGCGGGTAGACGAGCAAGCGTGAGGGGTGAAGATAAAAATGTGACGGCACACCTCCGCCACAAAAAGCGAACACACACCTCCAAAATTTCTCGAAGAAAGGCACGCGAACTCCCTTGCGAATCTCAAGAACGACTTTCAAGACCGCTCGCGAAGCCTCCCTTTGTCGTCGACGCAGAGAGCGTCAACGAATCCACTCGGTCGAAGTCAAGTCTTGGAACGAGCATCAGTCACCCGTAAGCATCACCGTCATTGAAGCCGATGTGAAAGGAGCGCGCCTCGTGTTCCCCTTCTCGGTCTTCCAAGATGAGCAGATTCAGGTCAGTTTCGCCGACGAACTCGGTCACTATCAGACGCGACTGGCCCGCATCGCCTGGACCCAGACCCTGGAGTGCGGCGGTAAAGTTGTGGCCGGCGTGGCCTTCAACGAAGAACTCTCCATCGCCGCCTAAGAATCTGGTCAAACGTTCACAAGGTTTTCAGGAATTTTTTAGGACGACTTGATACTCTCGAAGTATCAAAGGAGTCCACACAAGATGTTCCCAGCCCTACGCACGAAAACAACCTTGGCACAGACCGAGCGCAACACCACTTGCCGCCGAGTCACGCGACGCCAGAAACTGCGTCCCACCAGCGTCACCTGTTGGAGCATCTACGACGCTCCCGCCAAAGCCGCCGTTATCGAAGCCGATGTCAAAGGCGCCCGCGTCATGCTCCCCTGGAACGTCATGCCTGGGGAGACGATCTCCATCAGCCTGGGAAATGAAGTTGGACTCTTTCAAACCCGCACAGCGCAAGTCGTTTGGACCCAACCCCTAGAGGTCACGGGCAAAGTTGTAGCCGGAATAGCCTTCGATTATGAGGCGTCCGCTCAAGAGTTCGCCACAGCATGTTAACGTTTAGTTTCCATTTCGCCAACATCTAGGCAATCTCTAGCAGTTACTGTAGAAGAGGAGACTGTTCAGCAGTCCCAATAACCCACTTGATGCGTAGCGCACCAAGTGGGTAAGAGAGCCTCATAAGAAGGCTCCTTTTCCGCAGGAGGTGTGCCTTTATGTTCCCATTTGTTCGACTACTCAAGCCCAGCGGGCTCGGGCCGGTGATGCTTGTCGCCAGTCTTGTTGTCTTGAACCTAACGTCTACTTGTCTCAACCAAAGCCCGACCGTTGCCCCGTCCACCGTTGCCCCAACCATCAATTCCGACATCGCCTACCTCGACTCTCTGGAATCTCATCTAGAAGCCAAGGCCCTCAGTATTCTTGAGCGCTATGTCTCGGACCCGGCCTTCGTCGATCTCAACATCGAACTCGAATCGACCGCGGTCACAACTACCACCTATGTTCCCGGAGACAAGATTCTTGTCGAAGACATCCAGAAGAAGGAAGCCGTCGACAAACCCGCGTCCGATGGCGGATGCGTCAACAAGGCCCGCTCCCAAAAGTGGGAACTGACCGGAACCTGGGAAGAGAGCAACGAGGTCCGCCCCCGCATCAAGACCCTCAAATGCTGCGTGACCCTTACCAACAACCCTCACATCAACGCCGACGACCTCTTCCGCAGCCTGTCCTACGGCCTCGGCATCGACCTCGCCCGAGGCGACATCTTAAAGATCGCCTATCAATAGCTAGACCCAAAAACGACACGAAAAAGCGGCTGAGAGGCCGCTTTTTTCGTGCGGAGGCGGACAAGGACGAGAAAGATAGAGTCGACGCGGAGGCGCTAAGACAGAGCTTCCCCGAAGTTGAGGAAAGTTAGAATGCCATTGGAGAGATTTCGAGATATTTCCGAGATGAATGCTCCTCAAATAGAGTCAGATCCTGAAAAAATTCTTCAAAAAATTGAATTCGTGTGGTCAATGGCATCTATCATAGCAAGCGAGGAACCACGGGGACTCCAAAAGTTTCAGAGCATCCAAGAAGCCAATACGGCCAGACAAGAGTACATCCGGGCAAGAGCGCGACGTCTACAAAGTGCCGAATCGCAACATGTCATTCACCCGTCCGCCGGACCGCGCCGAACACCTGAAACCGAGAAGGGATTGATTCTTCATCTGAGTGACGATTTCGATGAGCCTCTCGAAGACTTCGCGGATTATTCCTAAGTCGTCTCTGTTGTGCGGACCAAGGAATCTCTTTGTGAGCCTATGGCGTGGAAATCATGTGGTGAGCACGGGCCTAGGAACCCCTTAACCCAACGGAGCGAAGAGCGCCTTGAGTTCAAGGCGCCACCGGTCTCTACCGCCAGAGGCTCGTGATGCGAAAGAACTCGTCGCCCTACTTCTTCGGCTCAACATTCACCAGGTACTGACTGAGCAAGAGCACTGGGCCCAAGCCGTAGAAGTAGAACTTCAGGCAACTGACGGCCCAAACGAGATTGAAGCCTAGGAACAGCAGTCCCAACAGACCGGCGGTGGTCATGGTGACCGAAATTGCTCCGGAGAGTTGGCGTGGCCATCCCGCGTGACAATCGAACGTCGCGCTCCATACCATGGGAAGGGTGAGAAACAGAGCCGGCCCGATCTTACCTGGAAGAGCGAACGGGTCGATGAAGTAGTGATAACACCAAAGGAGAAGCGCGGCCAGCCAGAAGCCTCCCACTAGATTGGACTCCAGCACCTCGTCGCGATTCACCAGGGCCCGTCCGTACTTGGTCATCCGAAGCAGGAGGGTGGACCCCGCGCGCACGGTCCAAGTTAGGTAGCAAAAGAGTCGCCAGATCACCAGCAACGGTCCCGCGAAGACCGCTAGACCGGGGTAGCGTTTCAACAGTTCTCCAAAGACCCTTGCGCCCACGTAGGTCGCCAAGGTGATCTGCTGCTGCAGTCGATGGGAATGCTTCGACATCCAGAGCGTGTAGCGCAAAATCAGACCGTAAACCGGGTAGCGGGCACGCAACGCGTGCATGAGTCCCTCTCGAGCCCACTCCAATTCCGGTTCTTGGGCCAAGGCCGCTTGAAAATGGGTCAGCGCGTGGCCGTAACGGTTGCGGTCCAACTCCAGCCAACCCATGTTGGCCAAAGTTTGAGAATCTTCCGGGGCCTGCTCCAGGGCGTTCTCCAGAGCCTCGGCGGCCTCGCTCACCCGGCGCAGTCGAATCAAGGCTGAAGCCACGGCGTTGATGGCGCCCAGATGCGACGGGTGGCGCTCCGCGGCCAGTTGCGCCGCGGCCAAGGCATCCTCCCAACGTTTCCCGTCGAAATGCAGATGCGCCAAGGCGACCAGATATCCAGGTTCGGCAGGCGACAGACTCAAAGCGGTCTGGATGGCCTCCATGGCCTCCTTGGGCTCATTGCGCTCCCGCATGATCACCGATAGCATATAGAAACCCTGTCCATCGGAGGGATCGGCTGCGATGGCTCCGTGGGCGGCTTCCGTGGCGATCTCGAATTGGCCAAGGCGAAGCTGGCAAAAAGCCAAAAGCGACAGCGCTTGAGCGTCGTCGGGGTACTCTGAGAGATAGGTCATCAGTTCGGCGACCGCCATATCAAAGCGGCCTTGGTCCACGAGATGGTTAGCTCGTTCGTAGTGGCGGTTCATCGTATCTTCGCTTTCTCCAAATACTGGCTGAGGTCGTCGTAAAATCCGTCCTGGTTGGCGAAATTCACGTAGTTGCGCGAACGTCGAAGCCATTCCGTGGTGGACGGCTTGCGCTCCTTAAGGGCGATCTGAAAGTCATCAAATTTCACCGGTCGCATATCGCCTGAGCGGAGCGCATCCGCGATCGCCCGCTCGCTGGCCTGCTCCACCAACTGC
>JBBKWP010000056.1:0-6742 GCA_037968995.1 Candidatus Xenobia bacterium | reverse complement strand
TTTCGCGATCCAGCTTGTGCCCTACCCCAAACCGCTTTCGGGAGCGACCTCGGACAAAGACCTCATGCCCTCGAATCCCCTTTCTCAGATGGTTCGCCGGAATTGCTATGACTGTCATTCCGAGACTCGTTCTCTGCCCTGGTACGGACGGGTGGCTCCGCTTTCATGGTGGATGGCGGACGAAGTTCGTCGAGCCCAATTTTCGCTGAACTTTAGTCGCTGGACCGACTATTCGCCGCGCCGGCAAGAGTTGATCTGGCAAGCTCTCGCCGAGTTCTGTCGAGACGACGGTGAATTGGGAGAGCACAATGAGCGGAGAATGATCGTGCGATACAAAGAGGGTCAGTATGTGCTTTGGGACCCCGAGTTTCAAAAAGTTCGGCGAGCAAAATTCGGTCGAGCAAGCGCTCAACGAGGTCGAAGCGCTGATGGCCGAAGACGATTTGACCTCTAACGAGGTCTGGACAGCAAAGTATCGCCAGGTCTGGAGAGACTTCCTAAAGGCTCTGCCCAGCACGGGAGAGGCAGCGACGTTCACGCCGAACATGAGTCCGCTTCCTTGACCCAAGAATCATCGAAGCACGAAGGGTACAGGCCTTTAAGTTCTCCAAAATGAGAGACTTTCGGTGCTCGTCACGGTTGACAACAACAAAGTCGAGTTTTTAGAAAAAATCAACGACAGATGGAGAAAGCAAAATGATGAAGATGCTCATTGCTACCGGCGGCCCGATGATCGTGGGAGCCTTGGTGGGTCTTGCGATCAGTTGGCTCTCCCAGCGTTCGGGAACCACCTGAGGACTGATCTGTAATCCATGGACCGCCACACTTCTAGGTGCGGCCCTGGGTTACTTGACCGCCGTGGGCGGTTGATAAGAGAAAGACACTGCCGAGAGTTTAAGTTTTCCCTTCCTCGGGTTGCATCGGAAAGGTTCGGAGATAAAAGATCAGGTCACGCATCTCATCCTTTTCGAGGGCCCGGTCCCACCATCCGGGCTCGGTTTCGGGTAGCAAACCCGAGTGGCTGATGCCCTGGAAGAGGACATCTTCGAAGTCGCGATCACTGCGCCCTCGCACGAAATCATAGTTGGAGAAGTCCGGTAGAACGACCAGATTGGAACCTCCGGTCGCCAGCCCCTCAAGCAGCGGGCCGTTCCCTTTCCCATCGGGCCCGTGACAGGCCAGACATCGAACGGTGTAGAGAGCGCGTCCCAATTCCAGCTGATCTCCGACCGGAATCATCGAAGCGGAAACCTCCACTGCCCTGGGCTTTAACTCACGTACGAAGGCCACTAAGTCGATCACCTGCCGGTCTGTCAAAGTCTGGCTCCAAGCGGGCATATAAGGGGTCTTATGAATCCCCTTCCCTCCGGTTTTTATAGCGGCGGTCAACTGGGCGTCGGTGTGAGAATCTTGAAACGCCACATCGGCGAGATCGCCGGGGCGAGCTTGGAAGTCGTTGAACAGCTTCGCCGCGACCGGTCCATCACCGCGACCGCTTATGCCGTGGCAGCCCACGCAGTAGGCTTGAAAGACGTAGAGACCCCGGTCGGGGTTGGGGGTCACATTGGGTCCTTCTTCTGATCTTGGAGACGAGAAGACGCTGCTCCCCCCCACAAGTACCGTTGCAACGGTCACTAATTTGAGGAGCGTCTTCCGTTTCGGTAGGAATCGATCGAGGTTCATGGTTAGGCTCATCCGTTCTTTATCCACAATTGTGCTCTCACCCTAACCGATTCCGGGCTGAGCCGAACTGATCTAGATCAGAGCCGTTTCTCAGAATGGAAAGAACCAGGGAACGAGCGCCGTCACAATGACCAGGGCCAGAATCTGTAGCGGTAGGCCCGCCTTCAAGAAGTCTCGGAAACGGTAGCCGCCTGGACCGAGGACCAAGGTGTTGACAGGCGAGGCGATGGGAGTGGAAAAGGCGGCGGAAGCGGCTATGGCGACGGCAATCAGGAGGGGTTCTGGAGCGATGGTCAGGCGCTCGGCCGCATCTACGGCCATCGGAGCGAGAATGAGCGTGGTCGCGGTGTTGGAGATCACTTGACTCAAAGTTGCGGTCAGCAAGAAGAACCCAACCAAGACCCCATAGGGACCGTACCCCCCGGTGGTCGCGATGAGGAGTCTGGTGAGTTCGTCGAGAGCCCCGGTTTTTGATAGGGCGCTTGCCATCGCCAGCATGGCGGCGACCAAAACGAGGCTTGACCAATGGATGGAAGCGTAGGCCTCCTCGACGGTCAGACAGTTCACCATGACCAAAGCCACAGCGGCGAGAAGCACGGCGATCTCAGTGGGGAGCCAGCCTAAGGTGATGACCGACAGCATCAGTCCTAAGACTGCTAACGAGGTCCCACCTTTCCTCGACAATCTGTGAACTGTCGCGAACTCCTTGGGCATTCCCACCACAACGAACTCGAAGCGTTCTCTTTGCAAAACCTGCAATTTCTCCCACGGTCCCTCTACCAACAAGGTATCGCCATAACGAAGCGGGATATCGGGGACGTCGCCCTCCAAAGTGACGCCCGAGCGTCGCACTTTGTGCACTCGAACGCCATAAGTCGTTGAAAACCGTAGTTCAGCTAAACTCTTTCCCAACATCTTGGAACGCGGAGTCAAGAGGATTTCCGCCACCCCCCGTCCGGCCGGCAGGGGTCGCTCGTCGGGAGAATATTGGGAGGTGAGTCCACCAAAGGCTTTCAGAAACCGGGCCAGAGCTTCCGTCCCGGACCTGACCAAAAGACGCCTTTCCCGGCTCAGAACGGTATCCAGGTTCGGTATGGTAACGAGACCGGTGCCGCGCTCCTCCACCCCGAGGACCTCGACGTGATAGTCTGAACGAAGGCGCAAGGTGGCCAGACTTCTCGGGTCCCATGAGGAGGGAAGTTGGACCCAGTGGAGGTCTTCGAAAGCGTTGTAATCCTGAGTCAGGGATTCAAGGGTCGGACCCAGATCTCGTTCGACCGTCGGCAGCCTGTTGGGTAGAATACGCTCACCCAGTAAGCTGAGATAGACGACGGTGACGAGTAAGAGAGCCAGCCCAAAAGGGGCGAAGGTGAAGAATTGAAAGCCGGGCCGTCCGCTGCCGCGCAAAGCGGCGTCGACCACCAGGTTGGGCGCCGTTCCGATGAGGGTCAACATGCCGCCGATCAGACTGCCGTAGGCCAGCGGGATCAAGTACGCAGAGGGGCTCCAACGATTTCTTTGGGCGGCGGCTACCACCACGGGAATCAAGACGGCCGCCGTGGCGGTGGAACTCATCACCGAGGACAACATCGCGGACAGCCCGATCACCAGCCACAGCATTCGGCGAGGGTCGCCGGCGCTGAAGCGCTCCAAAAACTCACCCGCCAGGCCTGCGACCCCTGTCTTCATCAGCGCTCCGCCCACCACGAAAAGACCCGCCAGCGTGATCACGATCCCGTTGGAAAAGCCGGCGAGTGCTTCGCTGGGCGAAAGCGTGTTGGTCAGTACCAAAGCGAGGAGTGAGAGAAGCCCAACGATCTCCATGGGCAGGCGATCCCAAAGGAACAGCAATGTGGTGATGATGAGAATGGAGAACGCGACGGCCATGGAGACGCCGTTGGGCAACGGTGTCGCGGGGCCTGCCAAGGTTAGTGTCTCCCCGGGACCGACCTGATGAAGATCCTCTCCTTGAGGCCGCGCACCTTTTAGAGCGGCGTAAACAGAGTCCGCTCTCGAAGCGGTCGATGCCGGCAGCCTCATTGAAGAGGTTCTCACCCTTGCTTTTGTTCAGAAAACGAGAGGGGGCTTCAACAAGAATCATTCGTTCCCGAAGCAGCTAGATTAAAAATTTTACATCCTAGTTCTTCATCGTCTTTTCATCGAAGACATCAATCATAAGCTCCTACCTAGGAGAGATCATGAATAATAATACCCATCCCAGAAAGATCTCGTTTTTGCTAGAGCAGATAAGCGACAGCGTCACAAATTCGAGGGGCAGGCTGCGACGATGAACGGAAAAGAAGTCTCGAATGAGGCTGAAGCTACGCCCGGAGGCTTGGGGCTCAAAACCCTGCCTTTACGGTTTCTGATTGCCTATACGTTCCTCTACATGCTGCCTTTCCCATTGAGTATGCTGGAAGCACTCAACGCGATTCCCTGGTTCGAGACGTCCTTCTTTGCAACCGGGCTCCAATTTGTTATCGGGCTTCACGGCAAACTGACCGGCCCCGTCGTCCAATTCGTCGGGGAATACCTAACCGGCCAAGACGTCTCAATGAAGATGAGCGGTAGCGGTGACAGTCTTGCCTCACATTTCGATATACTCGTAGATGCGGTCCTGGCCCTATTCCTGGCTGTGATCTGGTGGGCGTGGCGCCGATCGAAACCGGTATCTCCGATAGTGACAGAGTTAAACCGGGTCTGGCTGCGCTATTTTCTGTTCACGACTATGGTTATGTACGGGATGGTAAAGTTTTTTCCGGGAGGACAGTTCGGGCATCCCGGTCCAGACCGGCTCCTGCAGCCCTATGGAGACTCTTCACCCATGGGACTTTTTTGGACCTTCATGGGAGCGAGTAGCGGGTACCAGATATTCAGCGGGGCAGCCGAAATTGTCGCCGGTACGCTCCTTCTCTTTCGGCGAACCACACTTTTGGGTTCGCTCCTGACCGCGGCCGTTATGACGCAAGTTTTCGTCCTCAACTTATGTTACGATGTTCCGGTTAAACTTCACACCTTCCACCTTCTGCTTTTCGCCTTGCTTCTAGCTGCACCCGACGCGGGCCGCCTGTTTGCCCTTTTCCTCGCAAACAAAGTTGTTCCGGTACGCGATCAGCGGGCACCCTGGAGGTCTTCAGTGCGGTGGTCCAAAGCTTTGCTAGCTCTCAAGCTCGTCTTTGTACTGTTGTTCTTTAAGCAGCATATCGGAATGGGAATAACCTGGCATAACTACGCAAAAGACGAGCTTAAGCATCCTCTGCGTGGAATCTACCAGGTCGAGTCATTCACAATGGGAGACGCGCCATCTCACGGGGCTGGGGATCCTGAGGATGAAGATAAGCGATGGCTGCGCGTGGGGCTGACACCGCCCTACACGGTCACCGTGCAGCACTCAGACGGTTCGGCCACCCGTATGGGAATGCAGTTGGACATGGAGGCTTCGGAGATGAAAATGATCGAACTCGGGGGTCTCAAGCCAGAAAAGAACGCTATGCGGTTTGAATTGATCCAAGAAGATTTACTCCGAATTGAAGGTGATTTCAAGGGGCAGAAAATAGCAGTGAAGTTAAGGCGAGATGACAGGAAGAGTCTTCTCAACAGCCGTGGTTTTCATTGGTTTAGCGAGGCTCCATTTGATCGCTGAAGTCTGAATTGGGCTCCCATTATGAAAGCCCAAATTCTGCAAGGGCGTGAGCGTCCAACTCCGCTTTCTCATCGTAGTTTCATCGTAGACCCAAAGTGTTTACTTATCCCAATATGCAGAACATTTTCCAGAAAAGAATACGGTGAGATAATGCGACGTAGAACCTTTATAAAGATGTCCCTCGCTGCTTTGGCGCTTTCACAGATCGCCTCAGCTCGTCGTTCTTTGAGGATCCTTATCCTCGGCGGGACGGGATTCATCGGTCCTCATCAGGTGGAAGCCGCCCTAGGCAGGGGCCATGAAGTCACTTTGTTCAACCGAGGGAAGACGTCGACCACCCAAACTCCTGGGGTAGAAACCCTGATTGGAGACCGCGAAACCGACCTGAGTGCGCTGAAGGGGAGAAAGTGGGACGCCGTCATCGACAACTCTCGAGATCAACCAGGATGGGTTCGCAAATCCACATCACTTCTCAAGGGTTCAGTGAATCATTATCTGTACGTCTCATCAATCTCGGCGTACGCTGATTTTTCGCAAATAAATATCAACGAAGAAGCTTCTCTACATCCCCCTTCGGTCGATGGCAAGGGTCACTACGGCATGCTCAAGGTCCGTTCCGAAGAACTGGTCCAGGACACGTTCCCTACGAGTCACACAATATTAAGGCCTGGTCTGATTGTGGGCCCAGGTGACCCCACGGATCGTTTCACCTACTGGCCTGTACGAATCGAGCGAGGCGGAGACGTGCTGGCACCAGGCTCTCCTACAACCCCCACCCAGTTCATCGACGCGAGAGACTTGGCTATATGGACGATTAGAGCCATGGAAGAGCAACATCTCGGTATATACAACTTAACCGGACCAAATCCACCGCTCACCATGGGGACTTTTCTCGAAACTATAGAGCGAACCGTCAGCTCCGACGCTCGACTGGTCTGGGTTGATACGAGCTTTCTTGAAAAGAGAGACATTCAGCTTGTGTCTGCTTTCCCGCTATGGGTTCCTTCTGAAAGTGAATCGAGGGGGTTTACATCTATCGACATCTCGAAGGCCCTGGCGTCGGGACTCACCTTTCGTTCACTGGAATCCACGATTCTCGACACTCTGGCCTGGTATCGATCTCAATCTCATCGGGATGAAAAGTTGAAAGCCGGGCTCAGTGAAGAGAAAGAGGCGGCTATTCTGAAAGAATGGTCGCAGATGTCACGGTAGAATCAGCTTAGGTTGGATTGGTTTTCTTCCGTGAGCCGTAAGCGATCCCTGGCCCCCGTTCTTTCGCTCCCGGATCGTATGATTTGGGAGTGGTGTCGATGTTTGGCCCGGCGGAAGCCTTCGAAGATTTGGCGGTACGGCGTGAGACGACAAGACCGGCAATGGCGCCAATCAAACCGTGGTTCTGGGCTATAACAGTTTTGC
>JBBKWP010000055.1:0-8296 GCA_037968995.1 Candidatus Xenobia bacterium | reverse complement strand
TCTTGGAGGCCGGGACGCACCGCCACGTTTTACTTCGTTCCAACCGGAGCCAGCAACGAACCGGCCCTTCAGGTCGCCGGCCCCAACGAAGACAGCTTCTCGATCGAGGTACGGATCACGGAACTCGATGGAGAAGTTCAGTACGAAGTCACGAATCCCCAAGACGCTGAAGTGAAGACCTTCAAGGCGATCAACCCCGCGGTACGCCACATCGCTGGGCTAGCCAACGAAATCGCCCGCCTCATGCTTCTGGAAAAAGAGCCATCAACTGACGGAAAGAATCTGGTCGCGGCTGCGGAAACTTTGCAGGAGACTCTCACCGGTCTGAGCGAGAGCATCAACGCCGGCGATTCCGAAGGTTTCGACATCAATCGATTTTTGAGTCTTGCCGAGCGACTGAAGGTCACCCACTGGAGAGAATTATGAGGCCCGCCCAATCGGGGCTGACCTTGCTGGAGGTTGTGGTCTCCGTGGGGATCCTCTTCCTGACCCTCGTAATTTTACTAAATCTCGCCACCACGTCCCTCTTCGGAAGCAAGGAGGGGGCCGAACGTCTGGCTGCGGAGAATTTCGCTTCCTCGATCCTGGAGACTTACCGAAGTCGTCCTCTAGACGCATATCCCTTGAATGCGCCGGTCGTATTAGCGGATCACCAACAGGACGGAACGGCCTATGCAGGGGTCTTCGAGGCAGTGCCCGTTGATGGCTATTCCAGTGACCAGTTGAGAGCGCTCACCCTCACCGTGACATGGGATTCGAAACGCGGAGCCAAAACAACAAAGTTGACGGTCTATGCCACACCGCTCCTCCAATAAAGCGGGGTTTTCCCTCGTCGAGGTCTTGATTTCGGCCGGTCTTGTCCTCTTAGTGCTGGGCTTGGCAACCAGTTTTCTGATCCCACTGCTAGCGATGCAGGCCGACGTCAGCCGAGACATCGAACTCCAGCAACGAGCCAGCCTCCTGTTCGAGCAACTTCGCTCCGACATTCATCGGAGCGCTCCCGCGGGAATCAGCTTGATCGAGGAGGAGGATTCGACGACCTTGGTGGTCCACCGCGCCGACGACATCGCCCAGGACGGCACCTTGGTTTGGGACAATCAGGCGGTCATCTACCGATGGACTCAAGCGAACCGTCAACTGAATCGTCTCTTGTGGACTGATACCCACAGAAAAATCTTGCGGGCTTCATCCCCCACCCGGATCTCCGCTTCGCAACTTCATCAGGCCTTGGCCTCTGTGGTCGCCCTAACTCGCACCTTCACGGACGTCACCCGCTTTGACTGGAGTCATCTCGGCGCCGGCGCAACGTCCTTTACTCTTCCCCTTGTATTGGACATCTGGTTCTTGGAAGAGTCGGGCGAAGTCAGGCAAACCAAGAGCGTTTTCGACACAAGGCTACCGAATCCATGAGCATCGTGGAGAGCCTCAGCCTGGATAAAGTCACCCCCCGTTTGGAGCCGTCCGCGAGCCTGACTCTTGATTCCCAAGCACGCCTTTATCGCATGCTGAGTGCCATGGTGGGGGCCGGCATCCCTGTGGACAAAGCCCTCGACAGTCTGGCTGAGCAGCGGGAGTTTCAGATCGGTCTGCGCCGCACTTTGAAGGCTCTGGAATCGGGACATAGCTTGGCCCAAGCCTTTCAGAAGGGAGGCATCGCCGACACCATGGTCCTTCGACTCCTCCATCTCGGACAGAGCACCGGCAACCTTGATGAGATACTCCTGTCGCTGGCCGACCTCTTCGAATGGCGGGTTCGACTTCGCGCAGAGCTGATCTCACGCATGACTTATCCGCTGATTTTGTCGATCGCCTGCGCCCTGCTGGTGGGACTAGGGCCTCCGCTTTTACTTCGCCCCATTCTCGATTTTCTTCGAACCAGTGGCCAACCGCTGCCCCCGGCCACCCAACTTGTCATGCTTTTAGCAGAAGGGCTGTCCTCGCCCTGGACATGGCTGGCACTGCTCACCGGTGCTTTCGCGACCGTCGTGGCGATCTCGCGCATGCGACTTCAACGCTTGGCATCCGTGGAACGTCAAGCCTTGCGAATCCCCGGCCTGGGACGATTTCTGACTTCTCTCTACTCGGTCCGGTTCTTGAAGGCCCTGCTGACTTGCTTGGGCTCCGGCTATCCGTTACTTTCCAGCCTGACCCTGGCGGCCGACTGCAGTCAAAGTCACGTTCTGAAGGAACAGACTCATAAAGCCGCCTCCAAACTGATCGCCGGTGAGGTTGGTCTAAAGTGTTGGGGACAGTTAGGAATGCTTGACCCAATGGTGCGTAACGCATTGGAAATCGGACTCGGAAGCGGTAAACTTGAGCCCGTCCTGCAAGCCATCCTCAAACTGCAAGACGAGCAGCTTCAAACGGCTTTAGAACGCGGATTGTCTCTGCTAGAACCGATCGTCCTCGGCTTTATGGGAATGATGGTCGCATTGTGCATCCTAGCGACTGTCTCGCCGATGATGAGTTTGCTTCAAGGGATCTCATGAAAGCCAGTCTTATCCGAAGGCTTCCTTGGCTGATATTAACCGTCGCCGTGCTCACCATCCTGTGTGTCCGGCAAGACTTTCGCGTTCGCGAAGCGGCCAGAGCCAGACTGCAAGACACCCTGAGCCTAGTGGGTTACTCCTCTTTCGGTGGCACCTCCGAGGAGCGACTCACCGATCTTTCTTGGCTGCGCGCGTTCCCCGAGGTTCGTTCGGCCTCCTTAGCCACTCCCGCCGGCAAGACGCTCGCGAACTACCAATCGGCCAGAGCCGTTTCAGAGGGCCCGCTCTCCGCCACTTTTGAGCAAAAGGGAGCTTCGGGAAGCGCCGTTCTGGTTGGCGATCTACCGCCCTGGGAAGCCACCGAAAGAGATCTCCCGTGGATGATTCTGAGCGCCTTGCTGTTTTGGGCGATAGGCGCCAGACAAAAGAACCAAGCTCAGCAACCCTCTACCGAAACCAAGGGGCGCTCCATCGGCCTAACCAGTAGCCGAGATCGCCTTCACCGACTCTACCAAGCGGTCGGCGACAACGCCAAAGACTCCATCGTGATTATCGACGCCTCTTCCACCGTCGTGTTTGCCAATCGGAGTTTTTATCGCCTCGCATCGATGGACCCCGAGAGCAGGGACAAGGTCAGCCTCTTGAACTTTCTAGATAAGGCGAACCAAGTCGTTTTCCAAAAAAGTCTCAAGAGAACCTTCGAGGGAAAGCCGTCGGAGAACGTCCGATTTGTGTTGCAAGGTCCCTACAAGACCGAGATCGTAGAGGCGAGTTTCTACGCCATCCAAGAAACCTCCGGCGAGACCCCCTTCGCTGTTGGGATTTTTCGCGATGTAGAGAAAGTTGATCGCCTCGCCGAAGAGCAGCAACTGTCTCAAGAGCGGGCCCTCCACTCTCAAAAAATTGAAGCCTTGGGACGCATGGCGGGCGGCGTTTCCCACGACTTCAACAACCTGTTGACCTCTATCGTCTTCAGTATCGAGAACCTGCAAGCCCAACTCGAACCCGACAGCCCGGCGCATCAGGAGATCGAGGACCTAAGAATCGCTACCAACAAAGCGACCAAAGTGACCCGGCAGCTTCTCCTCTATTCCCGCAAACGTCCCACTGAACCGACCGTGGTGGAGTGTCACTCGGTCATTGAAGACACAGGTCGACTGGCTAAAGGAATTCTCGGTCGGGTTCCTACGATCTATGAGTTAGAAGCTCAAGACGATCGTGTCCTATTAGACGAAGGCCAACTGGACCAGGTTCTGCTCAATCTGCTGGTCAATGCCAAAGACGCCACCTCGACCGACCCTCAAATTAAGATTCAAACCGACAATCGAACTCTCAACAATCCGATCGAACTGCCTCTGCCGCCGGGAGACTATTTTCGTCTGCGGGTCACCGACAACGGGTCAGGCATCGCCGAAGATGTCCAACCCAAGATTTTCGAGCCGTACTTTACCACGAAGGATGTCGGAGAGGGCACCGGATTGGGACTGTCGACCGTGGCCGCCATTATCGAAAAAGGCGGTGGGCATATCTCCTTTCAGACCAGTCCCGAGGGAACCACTTTTGAGGTTCTCCTGCCTCTCTCCACCCGTCCGATGGTGGCCGTCTCAAGTCCGACAGCCCATCCGGAACCCCCAACGGCCACGCCTCGGCACGTTTTGTTGGTGGAAGATGAGGAGACGATTCGTCGGGTCGTTTCCGTCCTTCTCGAACAACGAGGCTACCAAGTTACGAGTTCCGGCAACGGCCGGAGCGCGCTAGAGCTTCTCGAGCAAGGAAACATGTTCGATGTTCTGATCACCGATCTGGTCCTGCCGGAACTCTCGGGACCCAAGCTTGCTATCAGATATCAAGAGGCTCAACCGGACCGCCCGGTTCTCTTTATGTCGGGATTTCCTGGTGACACTTTAGACGATACCGAGATGTGCGCCAACTCCCATTTCCTGGCCAAACCTTTCTCTCCTGAAAAGTTTTTCCAAGCCCTCGAAGAGTTGCTCGCCGGCCAACCTGTATGAGTCGGGCCGTTCTTTCTTCGGTTTTCTTGCTATTGCTAGGTCTCGCAACCATGGCCGAACCTGTCAGGATCCAGTTTTCCACTCTTCCTCCAGACTGTCATATCGTGGACCTCGAACACCCCCAAGAAACGATGGAGAACTCTACCATCACCGTCGAGCGGCCAGGTCCTGGGGAGTCGCTCAGACTCCGACTCCTCAAACCGGGTTACCACAGCGTGGAGATTCAAATACCGAGCGAAAAACTTCCGCCGGGTCCTGTGCTGAACTGGCCGACCCAACGAGATAGCTTTTTGCGCCTGGAACCGATTCTGGTCACCGCCGTCTTGGCGACCGATCCTGAAGGGGCTGAAATTTGGCACTCCAATAGCGGCCGAGGGGATGACTATCTGGGACTGACGGGTCAGACCCTTCAGCTGAACTTGGCGGAACTGATCGGCGAGAAACCGGATGGTTTTTTTCGAGTCCGCCTCCGCGCGGCGGGCTACCAGAGTGTTGAAATTCCCATCCCAGAGCATCTTTTTGGTCCAGGCAGGCCAAACAGATGGCCGCCGGAGGGAATATACTCTCTCTCGTCAACTCGCGGGCCCATTTCTTATCTCCTCTTCCGATTCCAAAAAGATCCTTGGAGGGGCAGTCTCGTATTGGTCACGGTTCTGGCCGTCCTTCTTGCTCTCCTAGAAGTGTCCAAGCGCTTTGGCGGGCTCTTGCGCAAGGCCAGAGCCATCGAACAGAAGGTCGCGCATCCGGAGTCCGCGTCTCTGTCCGGGTCGAAACTGGGGCCCTATCGGCTTTTGGACTTTTTGGGTCAGGGCGGAGCCTCCACAGTTTTCCGAGGCGCTCGAGACGATCAGTTGGACGACACCTCTGACTACGCCATTAAGATCCTCAATCTCGGAAGCGACGGTCCGGAACGCCTCGCTGTGGAGGTCCAGCCTCTTTTGAATCTCCGCCACCCCAACATCGTTGGTCTAGTGGACTGGGGCTATGTGGAGCGCCTAGCTTATCTGGTGATGGAACGCGTCGCCGGACGGACTTTGCGGGAAGAGCTACGCCATGGCCCGCTCAATCTAGCGCGCTGGAGCCTCTTGGCCGAGGACCTTCTGCTCGGACTCGATCACGCTCACGGACGCGGAGTGACCCACGGGGATATCAAACCTGAAAACATTCTCATGCCGTGGCACGGCAAAATCAAGTTGGGAGATTTTGGAACGGCACGGCATGCTCTCCGGCCCGGTCTGCGGAGATTTGGGGGGACGCCAGGGTACATGGCGCCAGAGACACTTGCTCAAGTCGATCTCACTCCCCTTTCCGATCAGTTCGCGGCGGCGGTCGTTCTCTTTGAAGCGTTGTTGGGAGATCAGCCGAATGCCGAGACCAACGAGCCGAGGGACCTGACCACAATTCGGGGGGTGCTCTTTAAGATGAAAGCGAGAGATCCGGAACAACGCTTCGGCTCCATAGAACTTGCCTTGGAACGACTTCGCGGAACCAAGGATTTTGTGACCAACGAATCGCGCGACAGTGAAAACGTTGACCTAGACGAACCCGACGCCTGCTAAGAAGCTGGGCGGGAAGATGCGGACAAGACTTTCGAGAATTGCTCTAGTCCGGCAGGAGCTTCAGAGAGCGCGCAAGCGTCACGGCGTGGGCCAAATTCTTGGCGTCCAGTCGCCGCATGATAGCGGAACGGTAGTTCTCCACCGTCTTGGGACTCAAACCCAGAGTGGCCGCGATCTCCTTCGTGTTCTGCCCTGCCGCGACGAGTGCCAGAATTTCTAGCTGACGGGGTGTGGGGGCGGTAATGTTCCCCTCTTGGTATTGAGTCCGTGCCTCCTTTAAAGCGTTCAAGGAACGGGCACAAAAGTAGGATTTTCCCCCTCCCACGGTTCTCAGAGCCAAGACGAGTTCGTCCCCGGGAGAGGCTTTCGTGATGTAGCCACTCACGCCGCCTTGAACCAACATTTCCACTTCCGCGGGGTGTGCTCGGTAAGAGCAGATGACAACTTTCGGGGCATCCTGTTCTTTCAACAGCCTCAGCGCCGCATCGCATCCTGTTTGGTCAGGAAGGTCCAGGTCTAGGGTCAAGATGTCGGGATGGAGGTCGCGCCACATCGACAATCCTTCCTCAAACGAGGCCGCTTCGCCCACGACCTCCATGTCGGACTGGGCGTTCAAAAGGCGGGCGAACGCACTGCGCACCATCTCGTGGTCATCGACGAGAAGCAGCCTCATTCCAGATTGCCTGCTAAAAATTTCAACGAACCAACATCCTCTTGAACTTCTCCGCCATCAAACTTCCAGGCCAAAGCTAAGGCGTCTGTGGCCACGTTCTTGGGCAGTACAATATCGCACGAGTTCGCGGGAATCCCGTGCCAGTTGGCCTGGAAATCCAGTTCGCGTTTTACGAGGGCCTGAATTCCCGATCCTTTGAGTCGACTCTTCAATCGAATGTGCACAAGGTCTACCAGATCTTCACCCGTTTGGTCGAGAGCATCGCGGAGCGGTTGGAGAGCGGGCTGTCCCGCTATCATGGAAAGTTCCAGGCGGGCAGCGGTCAGCGATTGGGCGGGGCCACGATGAAGCGCCGACATGATGTCTCGCCTCTGTTCGCTCAAGGCGTTCAAGAAAAGTGAAACGACCTCGCCCCAGCGCGTTTCACAGTCTCGCCAGTGGCATTCTTTACAGGCCTCAAAAAGTGAGAGCACTTCGTCGTCGACAGACTGCACACCGTCAACAAACACGCCAACGGATTCCAACTGCGACGGAAAAACGGAGGCAAAAACCTTGGCGCTGTCCGGCCAATCGGGAATGAGGGCCGGTGAAGTCGGCAATTCAATTCTGATATTCGCGCCGTGAAGGTCGGCCCTGGAGGTCCACATGACGGTCCAGTCGTCAACTGCCGCCGAAGCCGGAGTTAAGACTCCGACGTGCTGAGACCGGCGATCGGAAAACTCCGTCAATAGAGCCTGGAGGGATGTACTCACTCCCCCCCTTTTCGACAACCGAAACCGAAAGCCTAGAGGGAAAACCCCGCTATTCTGGCGTCACACACAGGAGCGGTGGGTACTTATAAACGACGACCACGCCGTCTTCTTCCGTGCGGCTTTCGATCCAGTCTTTTCTGTAGAAAAACTCGCCTTGGTCGTGGAGCTTTCTAACGTGCCCGGCGACCACCGCGCGTTCGGCCTCCGAGAGGGCTTTAAAAAGGTTGCAGACGACTCCAAACTCAATGTGGGCCTCATCGTCCTTGTAGGTGCAAAACCGCGGAGGCAAAATGCCGATGCGCATACGGTTCAAAAGTTGTCGGATCGTCTCTATCATTTGGGGAGAGTAGTTCCCCTCTCGCGCCTGAATACCTATTCTTATCTAAGAAATTTTCTCGACGATTCGAAAGGCCTCTAGGGCGGCGATTCGCTGGATGGCATCTCGCTGGATGGCACCTCGCTGGGTGGCATCTCATTGGACGGCGGAGCGGGCGAGACAGGGTCCGGAGATTTCGGAGGCAATTTCGTGAGAAGGTCGTCGACCTCTTGAAACTTTGGATCGAGCTCTCTGGCTTTATTCAAAGCTTGACGGGCTACCTCCGTTTGACCTAGGGCTAAGGCGACGCGCCCCTGCACCAACCAGACCTCAAAAGTTTCGGGGTAATCCTTCGTCAACGTCTCGAGTACCTTGGTGGCTCCTTCGGGCTTGCCACGCAAAAGTTGGTCGTAGGCTCGGGCCAGCAGCCAGAATCTCTGGTCATCAGAATTCTCGTTCATGACCTGCTTGAGGAGTTCTTGGGACTCGGGGGTC
>JBBKWP010000054.1:0-26936 GCA_037968995.1 Candidatus Xenobia bacterium | reverse complement strand
TGCAAAGCCGGATAGAAGTCGGGCCGGATCCGCAACGCCTTCAAAAAGAGCTTCTCAGCTTCCTTCAGGTGACCGGCGTTGTACTCTTCCCAGGCGAGGCCGGAGAACGCAATGACGTTCTCGGGGTCGATCTCTAAAACGTCACGGAGGCATTTTTTGGCTTCCTCGAAACGGAAGAGCTTGAACAAGGCCTGGCTGCTACATATGTGGCAACCGATGTGCTGTGGGTCGATTTCAAGTCCGAGGCGCGCGCTTTCCAAGGCATCCTCATATCGATGAAGTTCGAACTGAAGTTTGGATGCCGCCTCGAAAGCCCCAACGTTTTGGGGACACTCTTCCAACATTCGCTCCATGCATTTCACACACTCACGGCCCAGTTCTTCTTGATAGCGAAGGGTCTTCAACAGAACCGAGTGAGCCAAGAAATTTTGGGGGTCACAGTCCACAGCGCGTCTGGCTATCACTTCTGCGTCAAAGAATTGCCCCACAGCGCCTAGACATTCTGCCATTAAACTCAACGCCCAAGAGCTTTGTGGTTCGATGGCTAGGGCCATTCGAATCTCGTCGAAGGCTTGCGGATACCGCTCAAGCCCTAGCAAGTAGAGGGCGCGGTCGCAGTACAGGTCAAACGGCTCTCGATCCATCCACCCGCCCGCCGTTGATCGTTTGGAAGCAAGGTTTACCCATCGTGATTCTCCGCCCTAAACATCTGAAAGAAAGGTCATACTTGGACAACCCGTCCCCTATTTCACGAACCAACCGGCCTCTTTACGCTGACGGACGATCTCCACGAGCGATTTGGCGACTTCCACCACGCCCGCACGCGCCAACTTCTTTTCGGTCTCTGGATCGCCACCCTCGGTCATAGCATTGCTGTCTCCCGGCGTGGTGACGATGGTTGGTGACGTCAGGATTCTTTTATTCCCCGGCACCCATCCGATCTGAATGTCTGCGTTGACGGTGATAAGCAACTTCAACTGCCCAAATCGGAATGGCTTGCGGATATTCTCCGACGCTCGGTCAAAGGACACACGCCCCCAGGTGATCAAGACAACATTTTCCTTCTCAGCTTCCGCGAGCGCTGTTTCCGGAGTCCAACTGCTGGGGTCTCGTTGGACAACCACGAAGTTGACATCAGGGGCCTCAGCCCGCACCGTTTCCAGAAGCAAACTGTTCACTTCCTCAGCGGTCAAGGGTTGATACTTCCCCTCCACCGCCACGGGGACGAGAGCCACTTTGATGGGCGCAGGCGGGGGTGGAGTCTGGGCAAAACTTGGTAGGCCGGACAGACAACAGAAACAAAGCAAGAGCGCAGACACATACCTTCGTGAATAGAGCATGGTGAGACGTTCTCCGGGCTGCTGCCAGGCCCCTTCGCTATCAGACCGTCCCAGCATTGCCTAGAACCCGAGTCGCCGTGCTTCCAAAGGAAAGGATTGACGGCACGCGAACCGCTGCCAATGAATTCTCAAGCAAGCCCAAAAACCTCCGTTACCAACCTGAAATCTTTGGCCGCCATTGTCTTTTTCTTTGGGGCAACCCTGGTCGCGGGAGGTTGGGCTTTCTCCCTCCCCGCGCTCTTGTCGACCGTGGGACGGTGGGTCATGGTGGCTGGGGGGATCGGATACGCCCTGAAGAAGCGCTCTTTGACCACTTGGATTTTAGTATCCATGGTGGTGGGGATCGTCATCGGGCTCGAATTTCCCGAGCAAGCGATCGAACTCAGAGTTCTCTCCCAGATCTTTTTGAAGCTTATCAAAACCATCATCGCTCCCCTGATCTTTTCCACGCTCGTGGTAGGAATCGCCGGCCATTCGGACCTGAAACAGGTGGGGCGTCTCGGAATCAAGGCTCTGATCTACTTCGAAGTAGTGACGACCTTGGCCCTTTTTGTCGGTCTGTTCGCCATCAATTTGTCTCAAGCGGGCGTGGGCATTAAGCAGCCGCCGGTCTCCGAGACGACAGACATTCAGGGGCAAAGCCACACTTTTTCCGAAGTCATTCTACATATTTTCCCTGAAAATGTCGCCAAATCGATAGCCGATGGCGAGGTCTTACAGATCGTAGTCTTCAGTATTCTTTTCGCCATTGCGTTGGCTATGCTTCCGGAGAAACACAAGAAACCACTCCTGATGGTTACGGAGTCGTTGGCGGAAGTGATGTTCAAGTTCACCAGCATTGTCATGCTTTTTGCTCCGATTGGAGTGGGAGCCGCCATGGCCTACACCGTCGGCCACATGGGGATCGACATTCTCATCAATCTTTTCAAACTGCTGGCCACCCTCTACCTAGCCCTACTGGTTTTCATGTTGATAGTGCTGCTGCCCATTGCACTTTTGGCGGGCGTTCCTCTACGACGCTTTTTTAGTGCCATCGCCGAGCCGGTTTCCATCGCCTTCGCCACCACCAGTTCCGAAGCAGCCCTGCCCCGGGCGATGGAAGCGATGGAAGGCATGGGCGTACCCCGGCAGGTTGTAGCTTTCGTGATGCCCACGGGTTACAGTTTCAACCTCGACGGCACCACCCTATACCTCTCACTCGCGTCGGTGTTCGTGGCTCAAGCGGCCGGCATTACGAAAACCTTTGGCGAACAACTCTTTATGGTGCTGACCCTGATGATCACTAGCAAAGGCGTGGCCGGCGTCCCCCGCGCTTCATTGATCATCCTGTTAGGTACCGCCGCCTCTTTCGACCTACCGGTCTGGCCGATTATGGCAATTCTCGGGATTGACGAGTTGATGGATATGGCCAGAACCTCGGTCAACGTCATAGGAAACTGTTTGGCGACTCTTGTCATCGGACGATGGGAGGGCGTCTACGACCCTAAAGCTCCGCCCGTGATCAGAGAAGAATCTATTCTCGACGAAGAAGAGAAACCCGAGGTCGTCGACCTCAGCGATCCGTTCATCTAGACCTCAACCTTTGTGCTCTGCCATCGTCGATAGAGGCCGGACCTCAACAGATCGCGTATGACAGACGCAGTGCTTCGTAGGTTGGCGATAGCGATAGCGGTCTGTTTCTTGTGGGTGGGATGCTCGTCGAGAAACAGCCAGCCCATTCGGGTAGGTATTCTTCATTCCGCCACGGGAGATCTCGCCGCCAATGAACAGTCCGTGGCGCAAGCTACCCGTATGGCTATCGATGAAATTAACGAAAACGGCGGAGTGTTGGGACGTCGTCTTGAGAGCGTGCCCGCCGATGGCAAATCTGACCCCAAAGTCTTCGCTCAAGAGGCGCAGCGCCTGATCGTCGACGAGAAAGTCGATGTTCTGTTCGGTTGCTGGACTTCGGCGTCCAGGAAGGCCGTTCTTCCGGTCTTACGACAGCACAAGCAGTTGCTATTTTATCCCCTTCAGTATGAGGGGCTCGAAAAATCTCCGGACGTCGTTTATACGGGAGCGGCCCCCAATCAACAGATGGTTCCTGGGATAAAATGGTCGGTGGACAATCTCGGTAAGCGGTACTTCCTCGTCGGGTCCGACTATATCTACCCGCGAATCGCCAACATTCTAGCGAGATTTCAGCTTGAAGTGCTGGGCGCTGAGGTGGTGGGAGAAGAGTATCTTCTCCTCGGCAGTAAAGACGTCACTGGACTAGTGGAACGCATTCGCGGGGCACGGCCCGACGTTATTCTCAACACGATCAACGGAGCCAGCGGGAAAGCTTTCTTTCACGAATTGGCCCGTGCCAACCTGAAGGCCGTCACCATGTCCTTCTCCACCACTGAGACAGAGTTTCAGGAACTAGGCCCCGACCTTCCTGTCGGTCACTACGCCACTTGGAACTATTTCGAGAGCATCGACACTCCAGAAAATCGACAATTCGTTAACCGTTACAAGGAAAAGTACGGAGCCAACGCAGTGACCTCCGATCCCATGGAGGCCGGGTACTTCGGTGTCTACCTATGGGCTCAAGCCGTGGAAAGTGCCGAATCCAGCCTCCCCGAGGATGTCAAAAAGACCATCGGGGGCCAAAGCCTGCTGGCTCCAGAGGGGCTGGTCTCCATCGACAGCATCAGTCACCACACTTGGAAAACGGTACGGGTGGGCAAACTGAAGGCCGATGGTCAGTTTCAGATCCTCTGGACCTCGCAGGGGTCCATCCGTCCTCAACCGTTTCCGCTTTTTCGGCAAGCCGCCGAGTGGGAAGCCGAGCTCCAAAGACTGTACAGGGGTTGGGACGACCACTGGATGAACCCGGCCAAAACGTGACCAAGACCCCGACTCATAGCATCCTCTTTCAACTGCTCGCTTGGTCCTTGGCGATCTCCTTGCTCCCTCTCATAGTCGTTACTAGCATGACCTACACCAGAGCGGCCTCCGCATTGCGAAAAGAGATCACCGACAGTTTAGAAGCTGTCGCTGGTCGTCACGCGGACCGGATCGTATCCACGATCGAAAACCGGGAACGCGACGTCCTCCTCTTGGCCCGGTCGCCCAACATGGTGGAAGCGTTCACAAATCTGACCGCGAAAGAGCATGGTCAAGAATTCGAGGCCGAACAGAAACGGGAAACCGAAATCCTGGCGACGGCCCGAGACAATCGTGGCCTGCGTGACATGCTGATGATCTCGGCCGATGGCCATCTCCTTGTTTCCACCCGAAAAACCTACCAAGTGGGTGCGGACTTCTCCCAACCGCCCCTGTCGGAAACGCCTTTAGGGAAAGCTGCCGGGGACGCCGGCACACTGCTGGCGGTCACTCTTTCCGACTTCGGAGAGACAGGATCAAAACAAGGGTGGTTTCTAGCCGCGCCCGTACTGACAGAAGACAAAGGTCTGCTCGGCATTCTGGCCGTCCAACTCGACGATACCCAGATCTACGATCTTTTCACGGACTATACCGGTTTAGGTCAGACAGGCGAAGCTGTTCTCGCAAACCTCCGGGGCCAAGAGATCGTCTTCGTGGCACCAACCCGGCATGACCAAACCGCCGCTGGTCATCGCAAAATCCTTTTGGGATCGCCCCTTGCCAAGGATCTTCAGAAGGCTGTGCAGGGCATTGAAGGTGAAGGCTCTAGTGTGGACTATAGAGGCGAGGACGTCCTGTCCGTCTGGCGTTATGAACCGCTGCTTCGGGCCGGGCTTTTGATCAAGATTGACAGTTCGGAAGCTTTCGCGGACATAGAAACCTTGCGAATCCAAGTAGCGGCCGTAGCTGGATTGACCCTGTTGGTGGTCACCCTCCTAGCCGGATGGGCCTCACGTTCTCTGAGTCGCCCCATCGTTCGGCTCACCCAGGCCACTCACAAGGTCGCTCAAGGCGAGAGCACCATGATCCCGGTGGAGGGATCGAATGAGATCGGCGACCTGGCCCGCTCGTTTAATGCTATGACTGGACAACTGCAGGATCGCGATCGAAAGATTCGGACACTGGAAACTCAGCGCTTCCAAGCGTTGGTCAGCAACATTCCGGGTGTAACGTTCCGCTGGAGAAAGGGTGAGAAAGGCGACCTCGTCTTTTTGAGCGAGCAAGTAGAAAGACTCACGGGCTACCCAGCCTCCCTCTTCACCGAAGGGGTTCGGTCCATGGAATCGATTCTGCACACCGATGACATTCCTCTACGACTCGAAGCTGTCAGGAGCGCTGTCAAGGACCGCGCTCCTTGGCAAGTTGAGTACCGTATCAATCATAAGGACGGAGAAATGCGCTGGGCCCAGGAGAGGGGCCAAGCAAGCTTTGAGAACGACCTGCCCGTCTTTTTTGATGGAATCATTCTCGACATCACCGCTCAGAAGGAGTCAGAAGAGGAACTTCGTCAAGCCAGGGTGGCGGCCGACGCAGCCAATCAAGCCAAGTCCGATTTCCTGGCGAACATGAGTCACGAAATTCGGACCCCGATGAACGCCATTATCGGCTTGACCCATTTGGCTCTCAAAACAGATCTCAACGCCAAGCAGCGCGACTACCTAGACAAAGTCTACAGTTCGGCTCAATCGCTCTTGGGAATCATCAACGACGTCCTCGACTTTTCCAAAATCGAAGCAGGAATGCTGGAGATCGAGCGCATCGACTTTCGCCTCGAAGAGGTCCTACAGAACTTGTGCAATCTTCTCAGCACCAAGGCCGACGAATCGGGCCTTGAACTGGTTCTTCATCGGGCTCCGGACGTCCCTGAAAGACTGATCGGGGACCCCTTACGCCTGGGCCAGGTTCTGATCAATCTAACCAACAATGCGATCAAGTTTACCCATAAGGGCGAAGTCGTGGTGCGCATCGAAACCGTCGAGTCCGACGGCGACGATGTGGTCTTGTCCTTTAAGATCTCAGACACTGGAATCGGTATCACTCCCGATCAGATGAGTCGCCTTTTCCAATCCTTTCATCAGGCCGACTCTTCGACCACCCGACACTACGGCGGAACCGGCCTGGGTCTTGCGATCTCTTCAAGCTTGGTCTCTATGATGGGCGGAACCATAGGCGTCGACAGCACGCCAGATGTGGGAAGCACTTTTGAGTTCACAGCGCGATTTGAGCAAAGCCACGCTGGAAATGAGCGCGAACTCAGAGTGACTCAAGATCTCAAGGGACTTGAGGTGCTCATCGTGGACGACAACGCCACGGCGCGAGAAATTCTGGGTGAGATGACGAACTCGTTCGCCTTTCGCACCACGGTGGTGAGTTCCGGCAAAGAAGCGCTTGAGGTCTTGCGTCAAAGACACTTCGCCCTCATTTTGATGGACTGGAAGATGCCCGGCATGAGCGGGATCGAGACCGTCCAACGCCTGAAGGCAGAACTAGATTCGCCCCCACCCGTCATTATGGTCACTAACTATGGACGCGAAGAGGTTCGGGCTCAAGCCGAACGGGTGGGAGTCGACGGATTTTTGATCAAACCCGTGACCTCATCGCTACTGTTCGACGCGGTGAGTCGCGTCTTTAGCACAGATTCCGAGGGCCCCGCCTTCACGACTCTCGAGGAATCCCCCAGCTTCTCTCTGGCCAAGATTCTCCTGGTGGAAGACAACGAGATCAACCAACAGGTGGCCCAGGAGCTTTTAGAAGCCCTCGACCTTGTGGTCACGGTCGCTGAGAATGGCCAAAAAGCGCTCGATGCTTTGCAGGTCGAAACCTTCGCTTTGGTTTTGATGGACATCCAGATGCCGGTTATGGACGGATACGCGGCCACCAAAAGGATTCGAGAGGACACACGATTTGTGGATCTTCCCATCGTGGCGATGACGGCCCATGCGATGTCCGGAGATCGAGAGCGTTGCCTCGAAGCCGGGATGGATGACCATCTGACCAAGCCTATCGATCTCCAAGAACTCACCAGGGTCCTGTCGGAGCGGTTACCCTGCACGGCGCGAATCAAGTCAGAGACCGCCCAATCAGTGGAGCTTCCGTCCCTGATGCATTTCGATATCTCTCAGGGTCTTCTAAGGGTCAACAACAACCGAAAACTGTATAAAAAGCTACTTCTCCAGTTTCGGGAACGATACGCCGAGGCCCCCGAGAAACTACGCTCCTCGGTTGCCAAGGACGCCGAAGAAGCCATGAGCCTAACTCACGCTCTCAAAGGTGTGGCGGGCAACCTCGGGGCCACGCAACTCTGGCAGGCTTGTCAATATCTTGAAGGCTCGCCTGACGACCTCAAGGCGGTCGAAGCCTTGGAGGCTGAGCTGCTCGCCTGTCTTAGTGAGTTGACCGACTTGACCGAAGATGCTGCCGAGACTCGTGAATCCCAAATTCCTGTCTCGGAACTGCGCCAGCAGCTTTCAACCATTCAGGTAGCACTGCAATCAGGTGACGCCCAAACCGAAGAACTCCTTGTTCCCTTGCGGGCCAGCCTCACAGCCATGGGCTTCCAAGACCAACTCGCCACTCTCAACCGTCAACTCGACGCCTTCGAACTCGACGAGGCTTCGGAGACCTTAGGAGACGTGTTGGAAAAATTGGGCGAATCGACCTGACTAAACGGTAACATTCTGTTCACAATTCCCGTTCCTCGGCCACTCTGAGCTCGTCCGTTCAAGATAGACTGAGTCAACAGGTTCGACCGTGAAAGGAATTGAGAAAATGGGTTTAGGAATTGTAGGCAACATTGGCGGAAGTATCGTCGACAAGGCCAAAAGTGCTACAGGTACAGTCGTCGACAAAGCTCAGAGCGCTACCAGCACGGCTGTGGATAAAGCTGGCGATGTAGGAAGCGGAGCCCTCAGTGTCGCTAAGGATGTCGGGAGCACGGCAAAAGATGTCGGGAGCGATGTGGTTTCTTTCTCTCAAGAGGCGAACGATTTCATCGACCAGCAACAGACCAACTTTGGCAACGGAGTTCTTGAGTGGGGCAAAGGCACGGTCAGCACCGTGGTAGACATCGCCAGTCACCCCATCGAGACGGCCAAAGCTGTCGACAAGTTGGCCAGCAATCCTCTTCTCAATCCCGTGGGAGGACTCGTTCGTGGGGCGTTCCAAGGCAAGAACCCTGTCGAGTCCTACAAGGACGGGCTCAACGACGTTAAAGACATCGGTACCGGCCTGTACGACGGTTACAAGGAAGTCTACCAAGAGCACGGCCTCGCCGGACTAGCGGGCAACATCGCGCCGGATATCGCGACCGCGGTTTTTACCGGCGGCGCCAGCGCGGGGGCTAAAACGGCGGCAACCGCCGGCGCCAAGACGGTCACAAAAGAGATCGCGGAGGAAGCCGCCGAAACGGCCGTGAGTCGAACCGCGAGAGGCACGGCGAAAGAGATTGGTGAGGAGTTGGTGCCAGGCCCCGAAGATCTCGTCGCTGAAGCTCAAAATAGCGACGTGGAACCCAACTTTTTGCAGGCTTTTCTCGAAAATTTTGGCGGTTATTAGCTTGCCGAAGCCTTAAAGGTCTAGTTTGATGCGACGCATGGTTTCCGGCTGCCTTTGAACCTGCTCGGCCAGTGGCGCGGGTTCTTCAACCTCGGGAAACTCAAATTCGGGAGTTTCAGAGGCCAGGGCGGATGGAAGAACCGGGGGGACGAGGTGAGCCGGGAGCGTCGAGGCACTGAGAGTCACCGGAGAGCGATTCACATACATTTCCGCTGCCACGGCCACGTGCTGTTTGACAATGGCGTGGTACACAACTCGAGCCATGGTCGCCTGACCAGAGTCTTTCATACGAGACGAAAAGAAGGGTGACATTCCTGACAAACTCCCCATCAACTTAGACCAACCGGATTTCTTAACTTCGGGCTGCAGGCTCGAGAGCATTTTGGCCCGCGCGTCGATGGCTAGGGCTTCCAAGGCTCCGGCTTCATAAACGGTCTGCCTAGTCGCGGCCCCAATCGGATCGGTGTAGCCGCCGGAATTATCCTGGGTGGGTTGAGCGGCATTGTGATGCTTCCAGTACAGGTCATTAACCCTCTTCTGGAGTTTGTCCGACTCGCCCCGATCCAGTCCGAACTGTTCGGCCACTTGTCGGAACAGACGTTCCGTGGGAAATGAGATGCCCCCGTCCATGAGGCTGAGTGCCAACCCCAACGTGAGACACTCCACTCCGAGATCCGAGCGGTCCCGAACTTCTTCTACGAAAGGGGTGAGTTCGGAGATGGGATCGACTGTTGACCATCGACGACAAAGTTTCGCCCAGTCCTCGCGGTGCGCTCTTAAAGCTCCCTGGGAAGGAACCGCCATGCTGGCGGCTTGCTCCATCAATTCCAACTTGTGGGGAATATTGTCGACTTTCCCCACAGCGATGAGACCACAAGTGATGGTCCAACTGGAGTTGAGATAAGCGGACGCTTCGTCAGCGATTCTACGCCGTATGAGTCGCTCAAGATCGTTGGAATCGATGGCGTCCGAAAAGGTGACCTTGAACGCTTTGGCCGTCCACTCTAATACAGCCCGCTCAATTTCAGAGCGTGAAGCACCCTCCTTCTTGACAGCCTGAGCCATCCATCCGGAAACGACATCATGCAAAATGTCTCGAGACGCCGGAGGAGATTCCACCCCGATCAAGCGGGTGATTTCCGTCAACTCTGCTACATTCATCAAAGACAAACCGTCGAACATAAGCCCTCCAACAGCCTGGAGTTCTGTAGTTTCGAACGAACTCCTGGAAAGCTCCTACTCTAGAAACGTGGGAGGTGAAGATGGCATATCGTGTCACCTAGAGTCGGCATTCCTCCGGCTCTCTTTTAGTTTGCAAAATCCTCAATGAAAGTTCCGACTCCCTACTTCCACGGGAGTCTCCAACTGCGGACGATACAGTTTGCGAGCCACCAGGTGCACCACACCTCGCCCGCTCTGAACCTGCCCTTCGACGGCTAAGAGTCCGGCGGATCGGGCCACCACAAAGTTCTCTTCGAAAACCCTCGACCACAGGATGACGTTGATGAATCCGGTTTCATCT
Organism: Candidatus Xenobia bacterium; assembly: GCA_037968995.1. Classification (GTDB taxonomy): domain Bacteria; phylum Vulcanimicrobiota; class Xenobia; order Xenobiales; family JADMJV01; genus JAEXNA01. Next base: position 16,610 of record JBBKWP010000054.1, on the reverse strand, counting down.
TCTAAGGTCAAGAAGACCGTACCCTTAGCCGTGGCGGGTCTTTGACGGCAGATCACCATGGCTGCCACCTTGGCCCAGCCTCCGTGGGGTACGCCCCCAACGGTGCGGGCATCGAGAAATCCTTGTTTCTTCAAAGAAGGACGCAGGCTCTTCATAGGATGACCTCGAGTGGACATACCGGCCACCTCAAAATCCCAGACCACTTCCTCTTCCTCGCTCAAGGAAGCGAAGCTTCGGGGAGTCTCCTCGCAAAAGGCCAAAAGAGGACGCGTTCTGGCCAACAGGTGATCGTCGACCGACCAGAGTGCCGAGCGCCGGTTCCTTCCATAGACGTCGAGCGCTCCACTAGAAGCGAGGACCTCCAAGGTTCGACGGTCCAAAACAGCCCGTGTGGCGAGGTCCCGCGCCGAACGATAGGGCCGATTGGCGGTCACTTTTTGAGCCTGGGCTTCATGCAAGCCTTTCAAAAACTTTAGTCCCAAGCGGATGGCGAACGGTCGGTCTTTTGCCATGGCGGACACGGAATCATCTAAACGAAGTCCGCCTTCGGGAGGCTCCCGGGTCCCCAACCCCGGCAGTTCCAACTGACCGGTCGGCAAGTTGTCGACGGCTTCTAAAGTACACTCCCACTGACTGCGCTCAGCGCAAAAAGGTCGGATCACGACGTTTTTTCGCTTGGCGTCTTCTAGTAGGGTGGAGGCGGAATAAAACCCCATGGGCAAAGAGTTCAGGAGCGAGCAAGTGAACTCCGCGGGGTAATGACAACGTAAAAACGATGTGGCATAGGTGATCAGAGCAAACGATGCAGCGTGACTTTCGGGGAAGCCGTATTCTCCAAATCCTTTGATCTGCTCAAAGACCCGCTCAGCGAACTCCTCTTCGATTCCTCGAGCCACCATGCGCGACAACAGTCGCTCGCGATGGCGCTCCAGCTTCCCTCTCGATTTCCAAGCCGCCATATCTCGGCGCAACTGGTCTGCCTCGCCGGGGGTGTAGTCGGCCGCTACCACCGCCAGTTTCATTACCTGTTCTTGAAACAGTGGAATACCCAAAGTTTTCTCAAGCACTGGAATCAAGGTCGGATGCGGATAATCCACCTCCTCCTCTCCGGCCCGGCGACGCAGATAGGGATGAACCATCCCGCCGGTGATGGGTCCAGGGCGGATGATGGCTACTTGGATCACCAAGTCGTAGAAACAGCGCGGTCTCATGGATGGCAACATGGCCATCTGGGCGCGACTTTCCACCTGAAAGATCCCCACGGAGTCTCCCGTACAGAGCAAGTCGAAGGTTCGAGAGTCATCCACCGGTATTGACTCCATGGAGAGTTCCACTCCCCGATGCTCGCGCAGCAAGTGAAATGCGCGATCCAACTGAGACAGTGCTCCCAAACCCAACAGGTCCACCTTGAAAAGGCCGAGCGCCTCCACGTCATACTTATCCCACTGGATCACTGTACGATCTTCCATCGTCGCGTTCTCGATGGGTACCAATTCACAGACAGGTTCTGAGCCCAGCAAAAATCCGCCGGGATGAATGGAAAGATGTCGAGGGAAATCCACGATCTCATTGACCAGTTGCAGCAGCGTTCTATAAAGGGGGACGTCCAAAGGTAAACCGGCGGCTTCTAAAATGACCTCTTCTAAACAGATCGAAAAACCCGACAGGAGTCTGGCCAGTCGCTCGATGACCGGGGTCTCCACCCGCAACACTTTCCCGATCTCTCTCACCGCCGAACGGGGGCGATATCGAACCACGTTACACACCATGGCCGCGTGCTCTCTTCCGTAGCGTCGATAGACCCAAGCGATCACTTCTTCTCGACGCTGGTGCATAATATCGAGGTCGATGTCCGGAGGTTCGGCCCGCTCCACCGACAGGAAACGCTCGAAGAGAAGGCCTAACTTGATGGGGTCGACGGCCGTGATGCCCAAACAGTAACACACCAAAGAGTTGGCCGCTGACCCTCGTCCCTGACAGAGAATACCTTCACTTCGACAGTAGACAACGATCTCGTACATAGTAAGAAAGTAGCCCACATAATCGAGGGTCGATATGATACCGAACTCCTTGTTCAGTTGAGCTTCGACCTCATTCCACACCGAGTCGTCGTACTTCTCTCGCGCGCCCTGCCAAGCCAGTTCCCGCAGCCACTGCTCCGAGCTTCGACCTTCGGGCAAGGGCTCGTCAGGATAGCGATAATGTAACTCTGAGAGACCAAACTCACACCGTTCGGCCACCTCCAAGGTACGTCGCACGGCTTCAGGACAATCCTCATACAGTTGGGCGAAATCCGTCCCGCTAAGAAGTCCATAATCGGAATTGGCTTTCAAGTGACGTCCCGCCTGGCTCAAAGAACAGCCATGGCGGATGCAGGTCACCACATCTTGGAGGCGACGCCGTTCGGGGCGATGGTAGAGAACTTCGCGGGCGGCCAGCAGCGGAAGACCCAAACTCCGCGAGCGCTGTCCGATGAGGTGCTCCCAGGCCTTCTCCTGGGGCAAACGGTGACGAGGCAAAAGAGCGTACAAGCCGTCTCCGAACGCCTCTTTCCAGAGGCCTCCACGCTCCCACCAGCGCTCTGACTCTTGAGTCACGAGGGTGCTAGACGACCCGCCCCACAGCGCCAGCAACCCGGTGGAGTGTGCCGTCACCTCCGCCGCGCTCAAAACGTTTTCCCCCTTAGCCGAACGTCGGGCCCCCAAAGTCAAGAGCCGACAAAGGTTCTTCCAGCCCTCAAGGCTGCACACCAGAAGGACCAAAGGTTCACAGACGCCACGGCCCACCGCGGAACGCTCCTCCCCCTGCGTCCGTTCGACTGTGTCGAAAACCTGGATCTCCACCCCGCAGATCAAGCGCACCGCCCCACCCAACTCCCGGCATCGCTCGTGCGCACGAACCAAACCGTAAACGCCGTTGCGATCGGTGATGGCCAGTTCCTTGAGGCCTCCAAAGGCGGCTTGAGACACCAACTCTTCAGGATGGGAGGCGCCTTCTAAGAAAGAAGAATTACTTTTGCACCAGAGGGGGGCATAGCTCACTGCAGCCAACCTTCGGCGAACCAGCATTCACTATCCTCATCCCAATAGAGCCATCCTGTTTGTGAGCCTTCGCGAGCAAAAAAGTACTGCCGCTTGTACGGCTCTCCCCACCAACCTCCGTCCAACTGGTAAGGCCCTTCTTTCTCCTCCCAACGATCGCGACTCGAGATCGGCAACGGTGTGTTCAGATGGCGTCGAATCCTTAAGTCTTTGACCTCACTCGAGAGCTCTATCTCTTGCTCCTTCGAGCCGCCCTTTGTCTTCGCAGACAAGCTCTTGTCGAAGAACCAGGCCTTGGTTTCTCGGCGCGGTGTCCAGACGTAATTTCGCCCCGGCAGATGGTCGTCGAGCAGGCGGGCCTCACGCAGACAGCTCTCTCCGTACTCGGCCCGCACTCTAGACAAAGCCCAAAGTCCCGCTTCACGATCCCGAGGAACCTCGACCTCTTGGTCCTCTGTTGTCCCCGAGACAGACCAATCCGAGAAGAGTTCTCCCTGCTTTTCGGGATCGGGCTCTCCCTCTAGAAGCATCACGATGCGTTCCACCCGTTGTCCCCATCGCAAAGGACGCTGCTGAAAGAAACGTTCCAACCGTAGACGCAGTAACTGACCGACCCAAGAAGAGTCGGCCGTGGGATAAGAAGGAACCAAACGTTGCTCTAATCGCTCGCCGTCTTCTGTTAACAGCCAAAGTCGTAAGCAGGACACGCCTTCTTCTCTCTTGATCAAGCGCGGGAGCAAGCGCCTCAAGAGGCTTTGACAGATCTCGAAAATTCCAGCTAGGTCACAGAGCGGTTCCGGGCAACCAAACTGAGCCCATAGAGGTTCCTCTTCAGGCAAAGGGGCGAACTCCGCGAACAGCGCCTCGGAAGCTTTGGCGTAGAACTCGATCAGGTCCGCCCCAAAACGGCGACGCACTTCCTCGACCTCCAAGGCCAAAAAATCTTCCAGTACCACCACACCAAAGCGCTGCAACCGTCGTATCTGCTCCGGTGACAAACCGAAGAAAGTCAGAGGGGTCCGCATGGTCTGGGTCTGCTCTTCTTGGCGGCTTCGAAAAAGGCGGATAGGACGCTGAGGCGTCAAATGATAGGTTGCCATCTCACAGGCAAAGGGGGTGAACCCCACCACCAGACGCGTTTCCCAACCGGCCTTTCGAACATCCCGCGCCAAAGCTTGAGCCCAATTGGTCATACCGTGGAAAGCCTGAGCCAATCCCTGGGCGTCCAGAAGATAGAGGCCGTTTCCTAAATGCTCACTTCCCCGCCGAATGTTCGGTGTGAAATGCCGCAAACGCCGAAGGATGGCTTTCTCCGCTCCTAGAAGTTCCTCACGAGTGCAGGTCCCCGCCAAAAGATCCGGCACCAAGCCCAAAGCAGTAGCGTAACGGATCCCCGTTGAGAGCCCGGCTTCCTCGGCCGCATCAGAAAGATAACGCAAAGGCGCATCCGCTTTTAAAGCCTCCAACCAGGCAACACTTTTACCCCGCCATTCGGGACGCTGACGGCACAGCCATTGCAGAGGGAAACGTGGAAAACGCAGGCAGGCCGTCCGGTAATCGACAGCGCCAACTCCACTCTTTTCCTTCTCCAACGGCTCCTCGTTTATCTTTGACAACACGCACCTCCAAAAGAGCCGGATCTTGCGAATGAGCTTCCACCTGAAGGCGCAAACCGATCAAGCACCCCAAGGAGACGTCGCCTGCCTCTTTCTGAGTCAAGAGCAAAACCGTGACGCGATGATGACGGGCCAACCCCTGCAATCGAGCTAAAAAAGGAACAGGCAGTGTTCTGGGTGGACGCTTCCAAGAAGCCAGATCCCAAATCAGAAGATCGAAGCCTCCTGAACTCAATAGGCGCGTGGCCACCGTCGAAGCCTCCGAGGTTTTCGAGAAAAAAAGCAATGGCAAACGTTGCAAGACAACACCCGTGGCCTGCATATCCGGAGGATAAAAAGGTTTACTCTCAGACGTCAGCCAGAGAACGCTTTGCTGTCGACTCTGAGCGCGACGCACAAAAGAAGCAGCCAACGTCAATCCTCCTCCCCCGCCTGCTCCCGACACCTCCGTCAAACGACCTTTGGCCAAGTCCCACAGGTCCGAGCCACAGGCCAACTGAGCATCCCTCGGAGGACTCTCTCGGGCCAGCGAAACCAGCGGACTCTCTACAAAGAGGGATGGGTTCTGATAAAGATTCATCAGAACCCATCCCCCCGCAAAGAAGAAAAAGGTACGATCTCATAATAGCGGCGCACCTCCACCACTTTCCCCAGCAATTGAAGTTGCTCTGGAGCAAGGTTCAGAGGGGTGAAATCGGGATTCTCCGGCCACAAAACGACGCGAGAATCTCCTTCGGCGGATTTCGCGAAACGCAACCTTTTGACGGTGGCTTCGTCCTCCACCAGAGCCACTACGATGTCCCCTTCTTCGGCACTCTCCTGACGACGAGTGATCACCAGGTCCTCGGGGAAAATGCCGGCTCCGATCATGCTCTCACCGCGCACCCGCAGGGCGAAAAGTTCTTCTCCGTAACGAGAGCGCTCAACCTCCAAAAAGCCTTCAGGGTCCTCCACCGCCAAGGTCAAGGCACCCGCTTGAACCGCTCCCAGCAGCGGCACCTGACGCGTCCGGGATGCCGACCAGACCTCGGCGGGCAAAGCGTAAGCCCGCGATGCTCTCCCATGCTTGACCAAACGGCCCTCTTCCACCAAGGCCTGCAGATGACTTCGGGCTGTCTCTACCGCCTTGAAGCCCATAGCGGCCTGCACCTCTCTCAAGGAAGGCGGATCCCCAGCCCTCAAGCGCTCGGCCATGTAGCGGTATAGTTTTTCTCGCATCGTCGCCTCCTAGACAGATGTCTGTCTCTCAGGAGTGTAATAGACATGTGTCTAGAAGGTCAACATGGAAAACGGAAATCGATTTTTAAGCGGTAGGAATTTGGTGTGGGATTTTATCCAAGTCTATGGCACTACCATCTTTATTCTTGTAAGTCTCTTGGAAAGCGTCTGGCTGAATCAGTCGATAAGACATCTCTTTGCCACTGGGTTGGCGAATCAAAACAGCACCATCCTCAAACTTCTGAGGAGTTGCGGCAGGCCCCTGAAATTCGCCGGAACCCTCAACGTAAATAGCCTTACAGACGTCGCGATCATCGCGACGATACAGACCGTACTGCGGTACACCGGTATCCGACGTCTCCAGCGGATTCATTTTGCTCTTGATGAAATCACGATCCGAATTATAGGCGTCCCCAATCCCCAGTTTCTCCTGGGCGAATGTCAAAGAATCCTTCAGGCCCTGAAGACTCAGATTGCTGGGGTCGTTGCCGATCTTCTCCTGCAACTCACGGCCTTGAAGATCGGTGACCTGGTTCAAGATAATGACTCCCGCACCATCCCCCTTGACGGCCTGCCACGACTGATCCTTATGGTTAAAGAAAACCAGGCCCTTCTCTCCCGGACCTCCAATGGGCTTTCCCTCCCAGTCAGCAATAGGTTGACCGCCGATATCTTGTCCATCCTTATTGACCGCCCCGGCCGGGTAAACGAGATCTTCTCCACCCCCATTTTGGAAATTTGGTACAGGAATAATAAACTTTTGCGCGCTGGATACAACATCGCTTCCCTCGTCGAAATTGAACTGACCGTGGGTCACTGTTCCGACGGAGGACGTCTCGCGCAAAAGAAGTTTAGCCAAGAATCCATCGAGTTCATCGACACTTTCAGACGGTTGAGGAAACGACTCTAGAACGGCCATCGGAGCTGTATTTGAACTGTATTGAGAGGACGGATAGACGTCGATCAGGATACCAGAGCCAGATCGGATTTGACCCAACTCATTGGGTCGTGAAACCTCCTTGGTTGGACTAGCAACCGCGGAGTGAGACTCGATGGGGTTTGTAGTGGCGGAAATCTTTACCTTATCAGTGGTCGACACTCGACTTTCCGCCTCACCTGAACCCTCAGTTTTTACACTTGGCACTTTCATCGGAGAAAAGGCGGTGTTCAACCGTTGTGAGTTGTAGTTGTGGGACTTGGAAACTAAGCTAGACTTGATCATCGGAAACTCCTTTTAGATTCTGATCCCATACTAGGAATCTAAGTTCCGACTGACTTCCGAATGAGCCGAGCCTCAGATATCTCTTTCCCCACCCGGACGAAGGGGTTTCGGTCCCCCACCTGCGAAGCGAAACTTCATGCAACGCTTTCACCGAGCACTCACTCTCTTCTTGGGTCTCTTCTTAGTTACAGCAGGCCGGGCGCAACCTCGCCATCTTTACTTGACTTGGGACAACCCCGACACGGCCCACACCCAAACCGTGGTCTTTCAGACCGTCGGACGCGCTGCCAATCCCCAGGTGGAAGTCTATCTGAACGGCCCCGACAAACCGGCTTCTAAGCTAGAGGCACATACGGTAATGCTCAGTAACGGGCGCCGCATTCACTCCCTGACCCTCAAGGGTCTTAAGGCCTCCACAACCTATCGCTTTCGTGCCGGGGATAGCACCTATGGCCTGTCGCCGTGGCGGACCTTTCGCACCCTCCCCTCTGATGATCGCCCTTTAAAAATCGCCACCGGCGGAGATATGTATCGCCATCCGGAGACCGTCACTCTGTTGAAAGCCGCCGCAACCTATCGACCCGAGGTAGCCTTGATAGGCGGCGACATCGCTTATGCCGACGGCGATCTTTCGAGGATCGGTTTCTGGGACGACTGGCTGGACAACTGGAACAACGATCTGGAGAATAAAGACTATCCTATGGTGGGAATCATCGCCGCCATCGGAAACCACGAAACCCAAGGAGCGTTTGACCAAAGCAAGAGCGCCGCGCCTTTCTATTACGCTCTCCTCCCACAGGGCGGAACGTCCTACTTCACTCGCCAACTGGGCAAGAATGCTGAAGTCGTCGTGCTCGACAGTGGTCACACCAACCACCACAAAGCACAGGTGCCGTTCTTAAAAAAGGCCCTGCAATCCATGGAAAAACGAAAAGTCCCTTTACGAATCGCCCTCTATCACGTCCCTAACTATCCTTCTCACCGTCCCTACGAAGATGCATATTCGGCTCGGGGACGAGAATACTGGGGGCCTCTCTTTGACCAGTACCACTTGACCTTGGCCTTGGAAAATCACGATCACGTCTTCAAACGCACCTTCCCTCTCAAAGGTGGAAAAGTCGTCGAGAGCGGCAAGGGCACCGTCTATCTCGGAGACGGTTGCTGGGGGAGAACTCCCCGGACCGTAACCGCCAAACATTGGTATCACGTAAGGGCCTCTCCCACCAACCACTTCTGGGTCTTGACCCAAAAGGGCGGAGCCCTTCTTTGTGAAGCGGTCGGACTGGATGGACAGGTATTCGATACGACCACTGTCCGACCCATCTCCGGGGGGAACTGATCCTGGCTCATAGCGCGCTTCACGAAAACGTTATCGAAAAAGTTCTGGAAGAAGCCTCTCAAATGGTGGAGGTCAGAATTGCCCAGTTTCGAGCATGCTTGGTCGTTTTTCTCTTGATTTTCAGCGCGCAATATCTTTTTTGGACCCAAGCCAGATTAGCCAACGCGTTTCTTCCCCTCACCCTCGTCACCGCCGTGCTCGCCTTGGCATTCTCAGTTTTCGTGCTCATCAACCACCGACGCAAACATCCCGTCAAAGTCACTCTATTAGCCATCCTGTCCATCGGCATCGACGCCACACTGGTGGTCCTTCCTGTGAGCCTTTTCTTTTCCGTCGCTGAGAATCCACACATCACCGAAACCCACACCGCGATCCTCAACCAACCTTCGGTGTTCGCGATGTACTTGCTAGTGGTCGCTTCAGGGCTCCGCTTTCGAGAAACAGCCCGCTTCGGAATCGCCGTGAACGGCTTTTTGATCCTTTGCCTGATGTTGATAGAAAAGATTCGAGCCCAAACTCCTGAAGGTCTCGACCCGATAGCTTCCTTGGCCATCCGCCAACATTTTCTACTCCTCATCAGTAGCGCACTCTTGGCTTGGCTGATCTCCACTCACACCCGCACCACCACATTGAAAGCCGCTGAGACGGCTCTGCAGGCTACTGTTGACGGTCTCACCGGAGTTTACAATCGTCACCACCTGCGCGACCAACTCGAAAGCCTTTGTGCCCAAAAGGACATTACTCTTCATCTCCTGATGACCGACGTCGACCATTTCAAATCTGTCAATGACGAACTTGGACACCTTATGGGGGATCGAGTGCTCGTCGAAATCGCGCGACGCTTGCAAACGGCCCTGAGGCCTGGCGACCTTTTAGCCCGCTACGGCGGTGAAGAGTTCTGCGTTGTGCTCTCCAATCTCGACGACGAGTTGGCTCAAGGCGTTGGCGAGCGCCTGCGTCAGGAGATCCACAAACACCCCATCGAAGACCGAACCATCAGCGTCAGCGTCGGGCTCTCCCGTTGGGATGGGGCCGAACCGCTCTCCCACCTTCTAGACCGCGCCGACAAAGCGCTCTACCAAGCCAAAGAGGCAGGGCGAAATCAAGTCGTCGCCAGGTGGCCCTCAGCGGACACTTGAAACGACTCACCAAAAGACCTGGTCCGAAATAAGAGATCCCTAGTTCTGCGGGAAAGAACCTCTGGAATGCGAAGACCTGTCCATGAGTTGGAGTTGCGGTCTACAGTTTCGCGTGCGTACCGGTCCCGAGCGAGGGATCACCTACCCTATCGATTCGCCAGTCATCAAGATCGGCCGATCTCGTCAGCCCGGAGACCGCCAGCAAGGATGGCTCCGTGTCGCCGACGACACAGTGTCACGCCTTCACTGTGAACTCTTCTGGCAGGAGGATCGTAAAAGCTTCCGACTCCTCCATCGCTCCACTACCAATTCCACCTATGTTAACGGGGAGATCGCCGAAGACACCGAGCTTTTCGATGGAGACCTCTTAGAGATAGGAGCGATCTCACTGGAACTGCAGAAGGCCGATCTGCGTTGGTCGCAGGCGGATGACAGGGCGGTCAAAGAATGGCCACAGCGCGACCACGAAGGTCCTCAACTCAAGGAAGAAGCCAAGCCCTCTGAACCCCAAAAAATTCCTGGAGCCACCGTGGCTCCGACGCCGCTTGGAGCGGGCGCCTCCAAGAAAATAGGGATCGGGCCTAAGGAACCCTTCGTCTTCGTCACCGAAAGCGGAGAATCTTACCCTCTCAAAGAGCGCAAAATTCGCTTCGGATGCACGGAAGATCCCGAAGAGGGCGAGTCCGATGAAGCCAATAAGAAGCCGCATTTTGACCTCCATTATACGCCGGACGAAGCCCTCTCCTATTACAACCTTATCCTTCGCTACGACGAACTCTACCAAGGATACAAAGCCGCACGCCTCGGACCCAATGCTCGAGAACTGCACATCGCCCGCACCCAAAAAGAGCTAGTCTGGAGAACCGAAGTCCCCGAAGGGATCGAGGTCGAGCTTCTTCCCGGAGATCTCCTCCAAGTGGGAAGTCTTGAACTGCTTTACAACAGAGTAGAAATCTCCTGATGTCGGGCGGAGAGAGAAAAACAGTCTTGATCACGGGAGCGACCGGCGGCTTGGGAAAAGCCATCGCCCACCAACTCGACGCCCTCGGCTGCCAAACCATGTTGACCGGTCGCGACGAGGCGGCCCTTCTTCGTTTAACTAAAGAGCTGAAGTACGCCCAAGCCCGACCGGCCGATCTGGCCGAACTTGGACAACTCGAATCGTTGGTCAGAGAGACTATTAAAACCTTGGGTCGACTCGACGGACTCGTCAACAACGCCGGCACCATCGATCCCATCGATGCGCTCAGTGACTCTGACCCCGCCATTTGGATCAAGGCGATCGAAATCAATCTGACGGCCCCCGCTCTTTTGATGCGGGCCGCTCTGCCGGAACTTCGAAACCGACGAGGTCGCATTGTCAACATCAGCAGCGGCGCGGCCATCAAAGCGATGGCTGGCTGGAGCGCCTACTGCGCCTCCAAAGCGGGCTTACTCCATCTGGGCAAAGTGGTGGCGGTGGAAGCTCCCGAGGTCGGCGTCTTCAGTCTCCGACCCGGTGTCATCGACACCAAAATGCAACAAGAGATCAGAAGTTCTGAAGGCATGACAAAAGCCGACCAGCAAAGATTTCTTGACCTCAAACAGCAAAGTCGTCTGGAGCCTCCCGAGGTGCCGGCACGCGCGGCATCGTGGCTCGTTCTGCGAGGACCGCTTGAGCGATCCGGCGAACTGATTGACTACACTGACGAAACGGTCGTCCGCGGACAGAAAGAGCTTTTCGGAGCCTGAACGCCGCCCAGAGAGTGTCAGGAATCCGCTGAGAAAAAAGGACACCTTTGCCGCCAAGCGAAGCCGCCTTTGGGCGTGACATCACGCCCACGTTTCAAACAGAACAGGAGTTATTTATGTCCGATCATCACCATTTTCAAGAGCCGCCCAATTCGGCGAAATTGCTTCTCCCTGTTGTCATGATAGGAATGCTAGTTCTCATGTCCATCATGTACTACGGCGGCATGAGCAACGGCTTCTTCACGAACTAGAGTCTGTTCGAACGAGAACCGCTGAATGCCTAGCGTGGAATTCGGGCGCCTCGAGGACTTCCTAGAATGGGTTCGTGCCGACAACCCGCTAGATAGAGCCGTCGCCATCGGCTTGGACCTAAGAGGTCAAATCGACCTTTTCAAAGAGCGCGAAGTGACCGGCCTGCTCCTATTAGGGTGCGATGCGAACTCCGCTCTGCTAGCGGATCTCACTCGGCGCGGGGCCCTTCTGTTTCCCAAGTTACCGGGGCTCCCCTTTCGCACCTTCCGTTCCACTCTCTACACTGTGGAGGAACTGTTCGACCCTCCGACCTTTTGGGAAAACTGTCGATTGAACTTAGACAACGCGTATTCCTTAACCTTGGACGGACAAATCTACGATCATTACTGTCAAAGCGGTCGCAGTCGGCCCAAAGAGATCCTAGAATCCTTAGCCCAACGCCTTCACGACCACTCGATCACTGACGCTATAGAAAACCTGATTGAAGGCAAAGATGTGGTGGGAATTATGGGCGGCCACTCTCTGCAACGCACCGACCCCGCCTATCACCGCATCGCTTACCTAGCACGCTCTCTCGCCCAAGAAGAATTCTTCTTGGTTTCCGGAGGCGGTCCCGGAGCCATGGAGGCTTGCCATCTCGGAGTCCATTTCGTAGATCGCTCAGAAAAAGAACTCGACCTGGCTTTGACGATGTTGGGGCGAGCGCCCGACTTCCGCCAGATCAACGATTGGCTCTGCACAGGCCTGACGGTGAAAGAGAAATTTCCCGCCCCCGACCGCAAAAGATCGCAATCCTTGGGCGTGCCCACTTGGCACTTTGGGCACGAACCTCCCAACGTGTTCGCTTCTTGCATCGGCAAGTACTTTTCCAACTCAGTCCGAGAAGATGGCCTCGTGACCATCGCCGAGAACGGTCTCGTGTTCGCCGAGGGTTCCGCGGGAACCATTCAAGAGATCTTCCAAGACCAAACCCAGAACTACTATTCCACCGAAGGCATCCCCTCGCCCATGATTCTGTTGGGAGAAGACTATTGGAAATGGAGACGTCCCATCTACCCACTGTTGTGCTCTATGGCCTCCGGTCGTGCCTATGAGAAATATTTACACATAACTGACGACAACAACACCATCATCGAAATCTTAAAGCACCATCGCGCCATCTCGAAAGCTTAGTGGGAGATGACAGAAAGCACAGGAACCACTCCTCCAACTGAGAATCTGAAGATGTGCGAGCCTCCCGTAAAAATCTCTATCTTATCGGCTTCATGGGCACCGGAAAAACGACCATTGGCCGTGAACTGGCTAAAACCATGGGTCGGAAATTCCTTGACACTGACCACGTCCTAGAGGCTAGATTCGGAAAATCCGTTAACGACATTTTTGCCGATGAGGGAGAAGAAGTCTTTCGCGCAGCGGAACAGGCGCTTTCACTTGAACTTTCCCAGTCGGAAAACAAAGTGGTGGCGACCGGGGGCGGTACCGTCGTCGACCCGATCAGCTTCAAGGCCTTTCAAGCCAGCGGTCTGATGCTCCGCCTCTACACCCGAGAGAACAACCTCATCGGTCGACTTCATCGCACGGCGAAACGCCCTCTCCTCAAAGGAGAGACCCCTGAGGAAATCACGGAAAAGATCAAGCACCTAATGCATCAGCGAGAAGCGATCTACAACCAGGTCCGCATCCGACTCGACACAACCGACCTAACGCCGCTTATCGCCGCGCGTAAGGTGCATGATTTCTTACGTTCACGTCCCGAACTTTTCTCTGAAATCCCGGACATCGTCATCGAACTCAAGTAGAACTCGGACGATCGATTGCCCGGTCATCTACTCGATGGCTGCTTCAGCCTCTTCTTGCAAGTTCTCCAAGCCATGGCTTTCCGCCAGATAAGAAATGTTCTGCCAAGGCACAAACGAGTGAGGAGCTTCGAGATCTCCCTCCACACCCACCACTACCCCGGCGTCAGATACAGCGAGGATCGCTCCTTCGGAACCGGCGGGATAGCCCCAGTTGCTGAGAGGAGCTAAGGTGGACAGACGAATGTAGGCTGGAGGAACATCACAGACGAGCATTTCCTGTAGTTCTTCTTGAAGCCCGTGCCCCGCGGACACTTTCAGTACGTACATTAATTCTTGCATTTTTACCAATCCTCCGGCCATATCACATTGCTGATGGAAAAATGGAGCCTATCGTCGATGGGCCATTCCATGGACAAAGGTTCCGTGTGCAGTTCAAAAACTCCGTTATCGAACGGCTTACCGTTCGCCTCAGTCACTTGAAAAAATCGTTCTCGCAAGCCAGATTTGGCCTGAGTCAAGGCACGGTGATGACAATACGGATTATTTCCCCGTCGGTCAAAGAATACATGGGAGGTCCAAGAACAGCCCCCGCGACACAGCTTCGCGAACTCGCACGTCTTACAGAAACCCCAAAGGTGAGCTTCCCCAGCGGGAGTGCCTCCGCCCTCATTGAAAGTGAGTTCCGGTGTGTTGACGATATCCGAGAGCAGCATCGTTCGAATGTTTCCACCAACATAAGCGGACGTAGGGAGCGATGGACATCCCTTGATTGCTCCGTCAGCCTCGATGCCCAAAACCCCCATTCCCGCTTGACATCCGGACCAGACCACGTTGGCATCGTAACTTCCTCCGCGCAGCAAAAACTCGTAGGGCCCGTAATAGCCGATGTTGTTGCCGGCCATGACAGTGACGCCTTCGCTGTGCGCTCGGGCGACCACCTGAGCCAACATATCGTACATGTCGCAAAGCTCTGCCGGCTGCAGGAGAATCTCGTTATTGTCAGCAGCGTTCCCCATTGGGACTGTTAGCTGGATCTGCCAAGCCGTCGCTCCATGGTCTCGAATCTTTTGATAAAGGCGGGGAAGTTCGGGTGCCGACAATCGATTGATCTGGGTGTTGCAACTCGACAGTAGCCCTACCTCACGAAAATATCCCAGTGTCTCAAAGCACTTGTCCCACGAGCCCTCGACACCCCTCAGTTTATCGTGGGTCTCACGCAGCCCGTCAACGGAAACGGAGACGCGAGAAATTCCGGAATCCTTCATCTTCTGCGCGACACGCCTCGAGATACCGTAACCTCCTGTGGTCATAGTGCAGACCATGCCGCACCTGTTGATCTCTTTGGCGATATCCAGCCAATCCCGGCGGAGAAATGCTTCCCCGCCGATCAGCGTCACTTCGTGTATCCCAACTTCTGCCATCTGCCGGACGAGATCGAAAGCTTCCTCCGTGGAGAGTTCGTCCGTGCGAGCGGAACCCGCACGAGAACCGCAGTGCGAGCAGGCGAGGTTACACTTTAGCGTGATCTCCCACACCGCATACGTCGTGCGATGATCCTGGACGACCGGCGTGATTCCCGCTTCTTCTGTCGAAGTCGTGGCCACCTCTAGTGCGCTGTCGATCTGTCGTTGAGGCTGCGGAACATTAGGGGTTGGGCATGCCGTACATCGGCATGTTTGTAGGTCCTGGAAAAGGACTGGGACCACCGCCGCCATTGCCGGGGTTGGGCATGCCGTACATCGGCATGGGGCCGGGCACCCAAGGCTTGGGGTCCATTCCCCCACCTCCGTTGCCGGGATTCGGCATACCGTACATCGGCATGGGGCCGGGCGTCCAAGGTTGGGGGTCCATTCCCCCTCCACCGTTGCCAGGGTTGGGCATGCCGTACATCGGCATGGGGTTCGGTATCCAAGGTTTTGGGTCCACTCCCCCACCCCCATTGCCGGGATTGGGCATGCCGTACATCGGCATGTTCGTGGGCGGATTCACAGATACCGGAGGGTTCTTTGGGCGTCGCCAATTGAAGTAGTCACTGTAGTCGTGGCGCATCTTCAAGATGGCCTCGCGAAGTGACGAACTCAGAGAACTTTTGTCGGCCCATCCACTGCGTGGAAAGGCGGGAGCGTCTGTGGCTTCTGTCTGACCTGATGAATCGACGGGCCTTCGAAAATTGTGGTTGTGTGGAATTCTCGGCGGTTCATTGTGAATCATGTTGGAAGCACTCCTTTGGTCTAAGAGGACATCCAAGATCCCCCTGGACATTCTACCACAGAAGATTCAATCGTCTATCCCGTACCTTTTGGGGAATGATCCGGAAAATCGATCCCGAAAGAGAAGCCATGGAACAGTATCACGAAAATCTTTTCGGTGGAGAGGGGAGAGTTTACGTTGAAAATCTTCTCACCTCTCCCCCGCCCGCGCCCTTCACCGAAGTCATAGGCTGCCGACTGTTGCCCAAAGGACGTGTGGGGCTACACTATCAAGAACATTACGACGAACTCGTTATCGTCACTAGCGGGTCAGGGTTGGCGGAGGTCGATGGAGTCCCACACCAGCTAAGCAAGGGGTCGGTGATAGGTCTATCCATCGGCTCGGGATTGACCCTCTCGAATGAGAGTGCGAAGGCCGACCTCGAGTACCTAATCATTAAGGCGTCGAGCCAGAAAACAGAACTTAGCTAGAGGCCAAGGCCCAAATCGCCAAGGTCGATCATTCACGGAGAGCCAAGTGCTCTTGAGCCGTTCGCAACATGAGATCCGCCGGGATGTCATCAAGCGCGCGCTCCGTCCAGACCGCCAGACTTTGAGCCGCTTGATAACAGAGCATCGCCAACCCGTCCTGCGTCCGACCGCCCAAGCTTTGAACTGCTACCGACAGCGGGGTCGTGCGTCCATAGATCAGCTCTGAAAAGAGAGTGGTCTTGGGCCAATAAGGCGGCTTCTCAACCGGCGAACTCATTCCGTCGAGTCCCACCGATGTTGTCTGCACCACGAGATCCTTGTCCGCTAAACACTCTTCAAAACTCGACAGGTCCCGCACGGTAACCTCGGCTGCCGCAGGGTAAGTCTCCCTCAGGTCGCTCAACATATCGAGAGCATTTTCACGGCGACGATTCAGAACCACAATGTCCTGGCAGCCTTCGTCCAAAAGACTGGAAAGCACGGCTCTCGCCGCCCCCCCTGCTCCGATCACCAACGCGCGAAGGCCCGAAAATGTGGTCTTAAATTCGGCCTCCAGCCCCCGCAACCAACCC
>JBBKWP010000053.1:0-6898 GCA_037968995.1 Candidatus Xenobia bacterium | reverse complement strand
CCCATGGACTGGGACCAGACCATACAGCACATTCGAGATGGCAAGGCTCTAGAGTCGGAGATCCTCGGGGCCATCTTGAAGGCTCAGCCCGAGCAACTGCCGAACATCTTGGACGCGGTTGCCGACGGGGTGCGCACGGGGGCGATCGTCATCACCTCGTACGACTGGAATCCGGCTCTCATCCGCCTCAAGACGCTCAACATCCCTTGGCCTGGCCCCACCTGCCAACAGTGCGGATCGCCCTTGGGGGAAGAGGGTTCTGACAACTACTATGGCTCCGGTATCTGCTACTTCTGCTGGGGAGGTTAGCGTGGCGCACTATCATCCCACGCCTATGATCGCCCCTTGGAACGGCAGTGGCGGGTTTTTCGAACGTTCTGATGAGAGCGTCGTCACCCACATTGAAGTGAGCAAGGACCCAAGATTGGCGATTACCGAGCACGACGCAACTGCGAGTGGCCTTTCTGGGAACGCAGCGTCACCATCCAAAATGTCGAAACGGGCGAGGAGTATTACCCACGATATCACGAAGGTTATCTCAATATTGTCCCAATGAACGGCGGAACCGGCTCCTGGTCGCGCTACTACAGAAAGTTTGAAGAGAGCTCATGAAAGAGAGTCCCAAGGATTTGAGGGCCCAACTGGAAGCGCTGGGTGCCTCGAGTTTGGCCGAGACATTGGTGGAACTGGCAACCGTCTCAAAGGAGGTGGAAACCGCGGTCGGCCGCCTTATCGCCAGTCCGAAGGAGCGACTGTCTCGGTTCAAACGAAAGCTGAGTGGATTGAAGCGCCGCAAAGGCTTTATCTACCGGAGTGAGGCGCTCAACTACGCGCGAAAGTTGACCGAGGCTCTCGAGGAACTGAACTCCTCGCGGATTTCCGCCGAAGACGGGCTCAAAGCGCTGCTGGAGTTCTACAAGGCCGACGCCGCGATCATCGAAGCTTGCGACGACTCCTACGGCTCCGTGGGAGAAGTGTTCCGTTTTGAGGGGGTCTCGATGTTTGTAAGGTTCGCGACGCAGGTTGATGAGAAAGTGGTGATCAAATCACTTCTGAGCCTCCTTCAAGTCGACGACTATGGTGTGAGATTTCCTCTGTTGGAACGTCTCCGCGAATGTCTTTCCGAGGCCGGATTGCGAACGCTGGTCGAAGAGTTGACCCTAGAAAAAGGTCGCCGGTCTGAGAAGCACCACATTCGACACTTCAGCCTCATGCTCTGCGAACTGTCCACTCAGCTGAGCGACCCGATCCTCTATGAATCTCTCATTCGCGAAGAGCGCGCTGAGCTTCTGGCCGTGGATCACGTCAATATCGCCGAAATCCACCTGGAACTCGGGAACTATGAGTCGGCACTCGATTGGGTGGAGCGTTCGCCGTCCCCGGATGGTTATCGCAGTCACGAATGGACAAAGGTTCGGCTGCGATGCCTACGCGAACTGGGACAGAACGCCGAACACCAAGCCCAAGCATGGGAAGTCTTTTCCCAACACCCGTCCCCCGACGCCTTCGAAACGCTAGTGGCTGAAGTGGGTGAAGAAAAGAGGATGCTACTGGCCAAGAAGGTCGCTACAACCATTCAGAAGGACCCAAAATTTTCGAGTTCCAAGGCGGCTCTTCTTCTCAGCCTGGGTCTCGCCGACGAAGCGGAGCAGTTCGTCCTTGCTCGCGCCGTTCAGGTCGACGGGATGGACTACTACTCCCTGCCCGAACTGGCCCAAGCCTTCCAGAACCAAGAGTTATATTGTGGCGCCATCGTCTGTTACCGGGCACTCCTCGAGTCCATTCTTCAAAGAGCCAATTCCAAAGCTTATCGTCACGCCGCGAAATACTACAAGGCACTGGAGAGACTCGCCGTTCTGGCGCCCGAGGTGGATGGGATCTCCACCCACCCAAGCTTCTTCGCCTCGATCAAAGAACGCCACTTCCGAAAGTCGAGCTTTTGGGAACGCTTGTCGGAGTAGCCTGACTCAAAGAAGGTGACTGACTCCCCTGGGGGAGTCGAGGTCCTCGCCCTAGGGAGCATCCAGGTCAGGGACCATCGACTGGCCCTAACTGTTCACAAACACCGCCATCGAAGAGTCCATGGCAAATGAAGGGCGACGTCTCCAAGGTTTGATGGATGGCGTCACCAACATGGCGAATCGCAAGGTCGACACCTCGAAGTCGCTGGCCGACACTCAAAACCGCGTGGCCGCTCTGGAAGCCGACGTGGCCCAACTCAAGCAGCAGGCCTCATAGAGGCGACCTCGGCGCGCATCCCAGCCCACCGGGACCGTGGAAGATATGACGAGGACGTTGAAGCCCTCAAGCCTCCGCCGCGTCGCTTGTGGGGCGGAGTCTAGGGCGAAGACCACCTCGGAGCCTCACCAGGATAAGCTAGAATTTTCCCTGGTCAGCCCGAGGAGATCTCGACCAGAGTCAGATCGTACTCGAACGATGATCCCTGATCGTACTCCAACCATGATCTTGTCGGGAAACCGATGCAGAGCGTCGAACCGCAAGCAGGTCCAAACTCGGCGTCTTGGAGAAAGCCCTCTCGTGATTAAGAAGTCTAGAATGCCGCTCCTAAGCCTTTGTCTTCTTTTCCTACTGCAAATGCTAGTGGCGAGCGCCAACCCAATGGTTCATGCGGAGGGAACAAAGCTTGTTGATGGTAGCGGCAAAACCGTCTTCTTCAAGGGCATTCTTCTGGAGGGCTGGCTCCAGTGGAACGGTGTGATATGGGAAGCGGGCTTTCAATCGGAAACGGATCTCCTCAAGAGACTAGAGACATTGGTGGGCGCGGAAGAGGTTAAAAATTTTCGAGAGACCGTTTATCAACAGTTCATCACCGAGAAGGATATTGAGGCCATTGCCGGATTGGGATTGAACATGGTTCGGGTCCCGATCAACCATCGAGCCCTCGACGACGGTGCCGGATGGCGGATGCTGGACCGGTTGATGGACTGGTGCGAGCGTCATCGTGTTTACGTCATGCTAGACATGCATTCGGCCCCTGGGGGCCAGTCAGGTGTGTTCGTTTGCGACCCCGACACGCCCGATTTATGGGCAGCCAAAGCCAACCAGGACGCTACCGTGGAGCTCTGGCGAGAACTCGCCCTGCGCTATCGAGACCGCGAAATCCTGATGGGATACGACCTTCTCAATGAGCCGGGTCCCTTCTGGGGTTTCCAGCTGGTGGAATTCTATGAGCGTATCACACTGGCCATACGAAAGGTTGACCCCGATCATTTGATAATTGTGGAAGGGAATCACCTCGCAGCTGACTTCTCTATTTTCACGAAAGCTCCCAAGGACAGCAACGTCGCTTATAGTTTTCATACCTACAATTTCACCAGCCACAAGACGTGCGAGAAGCAGCTCAATGAACTCAGGAAACTTTCACTGCGGCACGACGTCCCACTGATCAACGGAGAGTTTGGTGCTCACACAAGAGAATGGATCGGCAAGACGATCTCGCTTTTCGGACGGAAAGAGAACGGGGTGAGCGGTTGGGTCTTCTGGCCTTGGAAGAGTGTTCGCAGAGACTACCCCACACCCCGTGAGCGCTGGATGTACCTCAACGCTATTCAGCCAGGACAGGACTGGTATAAGTTGGCCGACTGGCTTGCCATTCCAGCTCTGAATCCCAAGCCGTCGCCACAGCAAGCTAAAGAGGCTATGGGAGCTTTCATCACCGCCTCCCGGCCGAGAAACCTGAAGACGATACCCGACATCGAGCGCCTGATTATTGGACGCTGATCTTGTCCCTCTCTTGAAGAATCTTGGCCATCTCCGGTGAAAGCTTGCTCCAGCGGACGAAGGCTCGCAGGAGAGAGGATTGACCGCCGGCTCTCGGCCGATGCCGCTCAGTGGGAGAAGGCCCAGAGGAACCGTCCAATCGCTTCAGATGGAATGACGCTGTGAGCATAAGCAGGGCTGTCGAATGAGACGGAGTGGGTCCTGAAAGATCGATCTCGTGAGCATAAATGACCTCGCCTTGATCGATTCCAGCGGCTTTGCGATCGGCTGAAGTGGCATCTGCACCTTTATATTCGTACTCGGTGGAGTCGACGGAACGGTCCGTTCCAGTGGCAAGAACAATAGCTTCAATTTGTATCATCAGACTTAAAAATGCCTAAATTTTTTTGAGGTTAGACGCTCTCTACGAGGTATTCGAGCCGCAAAGGGTCCGGGCGTACGTCAAGAAGCTTCAGTTCTGCTATACCCCTAAGCACGGCAGTTGGCTGAACATCGCAGAGAACGAGCTGAGCTCCCTCACCCGTCAGTACCTCAAAGGCCGAAGATTCGGAGACTTGGCCACTCTGTGCGAGGCAGTCGGGGATTGGTTCCAGGACATCAACTCAACTCAGAAAGGTGTCGATTGGCAGCTAAAGATCGACGGCGCGCGAGCGAAGCGCAAGGCCGTCTAGCCCAGGATTGAATCTTGACGGAGCACTAGTACTTGGTGAGATAGGCCGATTCGACGACTTGGTCAGCTAAGATCCGGCCGTCTTGTACGGGAGCTTCTACGGCTTGCTTGATGTCCCATCCGTCTTTGGAGACTTTTGCTCCCAGCTGCACCTTGTACTCTTTTCCGTAGTGTTCGATGTCGACCGTTTGGACCGCCCCGGTGGCACTGGTAAACTTGACCACGGTGCGCCCGGCGACTCCGCCACCCGCGGTGTAGAAGGCGTCGGCCGTCCAACCTTTGCCCAGCATGTCGCCGGCCAACTGTTGAAGCTTTTCTTTGCCGACCTCTTCGGAGGCGACGGCGTTTTCCGGCTTAGTGAAGGCGCCCTCGGCGGCCACGAACTGGCGCAAGCGGCGGTCGGTCAGCGACTCTACAATGTTGTCGGAAAGAGCAAACTTGTCGGTCACAGCGGGCTCAAAGGCTCCGTCGCCCACGGACCGAAAAGAGAAACCCGACTCGAGATGTTCGTAGGTTTTGGCGGTTCCGCTGGTGATAAAATTGATGCTTCCGTTGATGTTCATTGGATCGTCTCCTTGAAGTGAGTAAGCGGTGTCTGTCTGTGTGCTCACAACTTAATCGAGCTTCATGAAAGTGTGCTGAAATGTTCATCCTGGTCACAAGAATGTTACATACTGCGTTGTTTTAAAAACTGGGGTATGGGGCTGGGCGAAGCCGCTTAGGCGAGCGCCGGTTCGCGATCGCTCGATCCTCCTCGGATCCCTTGGTGAGTTCCGCCACAGTAACGAGATCGGCGTCGACGCGGCTACCTGCTGAGCAACTGGATGATACACCTGATTTCTTTCGGGCCCCCAGTCCGTGGGTCATCTCCTGGGAGACCGGACCAGTCACAGATATCGGTGCCCCGGTTAAGAAGCCATGGTGGAAGAAGCTGCTAGGCGTCTCCTAGCCTTTTCGCACGGCATCTCTAGTTTGCGAGCAAGGGTGCGGTCGACCACCTTGAGATGACGGCGATGGTAAGTCCATGAGCTTCACCGCAAGGCGCGCCACATCGGCAGTCGCCGCGTCTGCCGCTTTGGCATCCACCTTGGGGCGCGACAACTGAAGCTTTCGCTGGGGCCGCTCGAGACGCTGCAGAACCTGCAGAACCTGTCCTAGATAGGGGCTTGCACGGCGCCGAGCGCTTGAGCCGCAGCTACGAGCTTTACTTCTCGTGCGCCAGCGCCCATACAAGAGCGGCGATCCACCCTATGACGGACTAGCCCAGGAGAAAGTTCAAGGCCAGGATTGCCCCGAACCCAAGGTTCTTGTAAGGCCCGACAAGAAGAGGGAATTATGAAGACTTATGACAAGCTTTTGCAAGGCATAGCGGCCGTGCTGTTCGACCTGGACGGCACTTTGGTAGATAGCAACGAGGCGCACGCCAAAGCCTGGGTTGAGGTGTTCGCCGAGAACGGCCACGAGCTAGACTTTTACATCGTGAAATCCCTGATCGGGATGGGCGGCGACAAGCTTATCTCCACGGCCATTGGGACGGTGTCCGAGGAGAAGAGCCAGGCGCTCAACAAACGTCGAGGCGAGGTGTTTCGGGAGAAATATCTCAGCGAAGTCTATCCCGTGGACAAAGCGAACGAGCTGATCGTACTTTTTAGAGAGCGAGGGCTCTTGACGCTCCTGGCCACCGCTGCCAGCAAGGAAGACCGCGAGGCGCTGTTGGAGCGGGGCGGGCTTCAAGGCCACTTCCAGGACCTTGTCGACGCCGACCAGGTCGACGAGTCGAAGCCGGCGCCAGACACTCTGCTGGCCTGCATACAAAGCCACGTGGTTTCGCCGCGACAGTGCCTATTGATAGGGGACACCCCCTATGATGGACAGGCCGCCTACGACGCCGGAATGCGTTTTCTAGGCGTGGAGACCGGCGGTTGGAACGCCGAGGGATTGCCCAACGCCCACATGGTGGTGCCCAGCGTCACTGCCATCTACCGCGCCCATACCGCCACTTAGGATCTAGTCGGCTTCAACTCTCGTTTCGGAGCGGCGCGCTTTTAGGAAAAGTCCGAGAAAGAACAAGCCGAAAGCCAGATCGCCCGGACCGTAGGTCGAGTAGAAAATGGCGGCCGTGGGGTTCTCCTCCCACATCGTGGGGAGTTGGGAAACGTGGTGGTACTGCCACCAACACCAACTTGCAAAGTAGAAGAACTTCTCGACAGCGAAGACGACCAGAACTTCGGGTGCGGTTCGATAGCGTTTCGCGAGGGCGAGATAGCATAAGCCCCACAGCATCACTCCGATCAGTCCCCAGATCGAGAACAGTTCCGGGAAGTATTGACCTAAGGTGAGGTCCTGAAAGCCTTTGGTCAGGGCGAGCACGCCTAGGGTGTTCAAGACGCCGGCAACGACGAGACCTTTGGAAGTTTGTTGTTTCATGCTTCGGGAGTTTGCTAAAGCTGGGAGAGTCCTGCCGGAGGAGGGGTGGCGGCGCGGGGG
>JBBKWP010000052.1:0-5341 GCA_037968995.1 Candidatus Xenobia bacterium | reverse complement strand
GTTCGAGAGTATTTCGTGAAAACCTTTCAATTATATATCGATATCGGGTCGGCTCCTTAGAGGGCCCTGACCTTGGAAAAAGGAAGGCGAAACCCATGTCCAATTCGCAAAACATCATTGATGACGCTTTCACTGGAAAGCTCGATAGCTCCGACCCCCAGGTGATCGCCGCTGTAGAAGAGACCATCGCCGCCCTCGACCGGGGAGAGATCCGAGTGGCCGAAAAGATCGATGAAAACTGGCAGACCCACAGTTGGATCAAGCAGGCAATCTTGCTCTACTTTCGCATCGCCACCATGCAGACCATCGAGATCGGCCCCTATGAATATCACGACAAGATTCCGTTGAAAAAGAACTTGGCAGCCCAAAAAATTCGCGTCGTCCCCCCGGGAACCGCACGTTATGGCTCCTTTCTTGAACCAGGCTGCGTGCTCATGCCCGGTTACGTTAATATCGGCGCCTATGTGGGAGCCAACAGTATGGTGGACACATGGGCCACCGTTGGCTCTTGCGCTCAGATCGGAAGCGGCGTTCACCTCTCTGGCGGTGTGGGGATCGGCGGAGTGTTAGAGCCACCCAGCGCTCACCCCGTGATCGTCGAGGACGGAGCATTCGTCGGGTCCCGCTGTATCGTGGTGGAAGGCTGTCGGGTGGGCCAAGAAGCGGTGCTGGGCGCCAACGTGGTGTTGACGGCCAGCACACCCATCGTGGACGTGACCCAAAAGGAAGCCGTAATCAGCAAAGGCGTCGTACCGCCCCGGGCCGTCCTCATTCCCGGAACGCTCCCAAAGGAGTTTCCGGCCGGAACCTTCGGCACCCCATGCGCTCTGTTGATCGGCTACCGTAAAGAGTCCACCGATAAGAAGACCTCGCTCAACAACGTCCTGCGGGAGTTCGCACTCAGTGTCTGACGCAGCGTCTTCTGACAAGAATTCCGCTCTCACCGAACGCCTGGTGGAAAAGCTCGAGTGGTTGGTGGACATTCCCAGCGTCACTCGCGACGAACAGGCCATCGCCGACTTGATGGAACACCGACTTCGGCAAAGCCCCGACCACACCGTCGAGCGCTGGCGTCACGGATTTCTGGTCACCCCAAAAAATCGCCCCGCCACCCATATGCTGGTGGGACACCTCGACACCGTGCCGCCCTCCCCGCAGCAGACCCGACGTCGGGAAAACGGCAGGATCTACGGATGCGGAACCAGCGACATGAAAGCCGGCGTGGCGGTCATGCTAGAGATCTTCGAAAGTCGCCCAGAGGTTTCGGCCGCTTACCTCTACTACGATCGCGAGGAGGGTCCGCTGACGGAGAACGGCTTGGCCCCGCTGCTAGACCTAGTGAAAGAACCGATCCCCTCCATTGTTTTGGAGCCTACTAATGGCGAGATTCAAGTGGGCTGTGTCGGCTCATTCCATCTCGACGTCACCTTCGCCGGTGTGCGGGCGCACGCCGCCCGCCCCTGGCAAGGTCGCAACGCCATTTATGAATCTCTGGCGCTTTTAGAGTATCTGGCTCAACGTCAACCGGACGAGATGGAGGTGGACGGTCAGATCTTTCGCCAAGTGATCACCCCCACCATCATGACCACTCCCACCTTGTCCAACGCCGTCCCCAGCGAGGCCAAAATCAATCTCAACGTCCGCTTCGGCCCGGGTTCAGATTCCGAGGCCTTGATCCGAGAGGTCAAAGACCGCGCCGGGCCGCACGCCACGGTCACCTTAAAAGACCTCGCTCCGGCCGGTGACGTCTGTCATCGCCACCCTCAGTTGGCCCCTTGGATCGATAGCCGGCAACTCAAGGTCGCTCCCAAACAGGCCTGGACGGACGTTGCCCAGTTGACCCAAAAAGGCTTCCCCGCCGTCAACTACGGCCCCGGCGAGCCGGCCCAAGCCCACCAACTAGACGAGTGGACACCCATCGACCAACTCGCGCCGTGCTACCTGAACTTACTGGCGCTGCTAAATGCTTGACGCTTCATCGTACGGGTTCAGTATCGGGACACCGCAGCCTTGAAAATCCTTGACGTTTCGGGTTGCCAGCGCTAGACCGCTGACCTTGGCGATAGAGGCAATCTGACCATCCGCCATGCTCATCGGTCTTCCGGCCTTTTTCCTGTCATTCATCAGCTCGCCATAGAGCCTAGCCGCTCTGACATCGAAATCGAGGATTCTATCCTGGAACCCTAACGCCAAGAAACGTTCCAAAGCGTCGCCGAGGGACTGCCTCTTTCTACCCCTCGGTAAACTCGCTAAGCCGTAGGCTACCTCCGCTATGGTTACACTCGATAGAAACACGGAATGAGTATCTTGAATACCCAACCAGCGAAGGACGTTCGCATCTGGTCGCGAGGACATGACGGCCGACAAAACATTGGTGTCGAGCAAGACCATCAGTCAAAAGTTAAGGGGGAGTGGGGCGTTCGAACCGGCAGGACCAACTCGGTCTCTACATCACTGAAACACTCCACCGCAAGACTACCGAGGTTAACGGGAGAATCGAGAGCCCGTCGCAGGATTCTTCTGACCTCTTCTTCCATGGAGACACCCTCCCTCGCGGCTTGCTCCTGAAGCCTTTCGTACAAAACGTCGTCAATTTTTCTTACGCTGATGCTCCGCGCCATAGAACGCTCCTCTTACCCTATGCTATCACGTGCTAGCACATTCTTCAATCCGTCGTGCCGATCTATTGGACGATGAAAGAGGCTGAGCCTTTCGGAATGATCTGCGCGATGGAGCGTTCGATGTTCTCGCAGATCTGGGTCAGAGGGTATGAGCTTTGTCTTTGGAACCTCCTCGTAATGTATAGGGTCAGCACAAGAGTGGGCCGTTTTGGGTAGATTCGCCATAGAGTTTTGGGGCGTCCAGGCCGCCGTCGAATGGGATGACTCAAAGTTTGACCAGGCTGTCGGCAATCTTTTGCTTCCAATCTGGACAGATGACCCAGGCCTCGACCCAGAGGCGGTCTTCCGGTTGAAGACGGACAACCTCGGACAGACCAGCGTCGAGGGTCCTGGTCAGGACTTACATCCCATCAACAGAGCCGACGTTGTGGAAACCTTGGAACGCCGGCTTCATCTCTACCTGGCCACTGAAACTCGGCAAGCCGTATTCGTTCACGCCGGCGTGGTGTCATGGCAGGGCCGCACCATCCTCTTTCCAGGTCGAAGCTACGTTGGGAAGTCCACGCTCGTTCAAGCCCTGGTGCGGGCTGGGACCGACTTCTTCTCCGATGAGTACGCCATTATCGACCCTGAGGGCATGGTTCACCCTTTTCCTCGGCCCATTTCCCTTAGAGAACCCGAAGGCATTCGCCGAGTGGACGCCATCAGCCTTGGCTGGGACGGTTCCCTACTCCCAATGGAGGCCGGAGCCGTGATTGTCTCCAGATACGAAGAAGAGACCGTCTGGAAGCCTGAAGAGATTAGCCGAGGAAACGCCGTCCTAGAACTGATGAGCAACACGGTTTCTGCTCAGGGCGCCCCCAATCTAGCCCTAACCTGTCTAGGCCAGGCCGTTCGCGGAGTCCACTGTTACAAAGGCTCCAGGGGAGAGTCTGAGGTCACCGCCCAACGGATTCTCGAACACCTATCAACCCAGGAATCGAACGACCCCTGGCAAAGAACTAACTGAGATAAACCAGAGGCGGCACTTAAAGCGTACATGATGGGCAGATGGCCCACCAACTAGACGAATGGACACCCTACTGGACGGCCGAGCCTTTCGGAATGATCTGCGCGATGGAGCGTTCGATGTTCCCACAGATCTTGGACAGCGGCAGGTCGTCCTCGTCCGTTCCGAAGGGCTCTTCGATGTGTTCGGCCACTAACTCGAGTCCGATCAAAAAGTATCCCATTCCAAAAGTCAGAAGAGTGTTGGTCCAAGTCGTTTCCATTGCGAGCGGCGCGATCACCAGATAAATAACCAACAGTTGCGGAATCAACGCCCGGTGGGCCAGCGGAAGCGGCGTTGTGCGGATCCGCTCGCAGGCGCCGCACAGGTCCATGAACGAACTCACGTGCTGGTCGATAAGAAGATGGTCCATTTTATTGAGAAGGCCCTGGTCGCGCCACCTTTTCATGACCGAGAACAGTCGTCCAGCAATGAAGGCCGGAACGTGAGTCACTTCTGGAGGAAGCTTCTCTGGTAACTTTACCAAGGTGTCATCGAGAATTCCCTGACGCAAATGGTCGCGCATCGTGTAAGGGAAGGCTGAGATCCATTGGGCCACCTCACGCTTGGCTTGGTCGTCGGCTTCGCTCATGACCGAAACCTTAAGAGCCAAATTGCGACAGTTGTTCACCAGACTGCCCCACAACTTTCGACCCTCCCACCACCGATCGTAGGCCGTGTTTGTGCGTAGCACCATCAAAATGCTTAAGGCCACCCCAAACACGGCGGCGCCATCGCGGTCCGGGATCACGATACGATAATCGAAGTAGCGCTCCAAACCTTGACCTACGAGCGCGTAAACCATCAAGATACCGCAGGCTCCCAAAGTCTTTTTGAACACCTTGGATCCTACATAGTCATTGACCCGGCCTCCCCAATTGCCAAATTGGGTATATCCCTCGAAGAAATTTATGGGCATCCGAAGCTTTGTCACGCGGGAAAGAGATGTTCCTCCTGGCGTCTCTTCACAACCCTATCCCGGGGAGGTTGACGCAAAGGCGAGCTTAAGACAAAATGGCCCGGTGACGGAGGATAACAAAGAATGACCATAGTGATCTTTTTGCTGTCCTTTATTTTCGCGTTTTGCCTAGGCAGTCTCATCGAGTGGTTCGTCCACAAAGAGTTGATGCACTCTGTGAAATATATGAAGACTCCGCACCTTCGCCACGCGGTGGAGCATCACGCCGAACGCAAGGCTCCCGGGAAATACTACGCCAAAGCCGACGAACTCAAAGAATATCATCTGTTCGAGACGTCGTTTATGCCGGCGCTGTGGATCCTTCACGCGCCGCTCTTCTTCGCGGCTTACTGGGTCATCGGTTTAGCCGCCGGAATCGGAGTGGCCGCCGGCACCGCAGCCTACGTCATGGGTTACGAAACCCTGCACTGGTATATGCACTGTCCCGACACCTTCGCCTTTCGAGACCATCGCTGGTTTCAATACCTCTCCGAGCACCATCGCCTGCACCACAACAAGGCCAGCATCAACTATAATGTGGTGTTTCCCCTGGGCGACCTCGTGATGGGCACCTACCATAAACAGTTGCCCATCGCCCGGGAACCTGAAGACCTGCGGAACAACGCACCTCTGCCGCCCCAGCAACAGATTTAGCTGAGGGGTCAGGCGCTAGATTCGTCACGAATTCGCGGCCCCAGGCAACACTCTCATCAC
>JBBKWP010000051.1:0-6595 GCA_037968995.1 Candidatus Xenobia bacterium | reverse complement strand
GTCGCCGGGATGGTAGTCCATCCGCTGCAACAAATCTATTAGATAGGTTCGCGGGTCGACGCCGTGGAGGGGGCACGTCAGTTGCAGACTGTAGAGGATACCGCTGTGGCGGGCTCCGTTCTCAGTTGAGTGGAACATCCAGTTTTTGCGCCCCATGACGGGATAGCGTAAGTTGTCGGCAACGTTGTCTGACGGCGAGGGCGGCGTAACGGTTAAGATTGCTTTAGGCAAGGAGGCCTTGAAAAATGACAACTCAGCAATCAGAACTTCAGCTCTCGGAACTGCTCGGCGCCATCGAAACGTGGAGACGGCAGACTCATAATCCCACCCTTGGAATGCCATCGGAGCTTTGGGCTGAAGCCGTCCGACTGGCGAAACAGATGGGACTGAGCCCGGTGGCCGGGACTCTCAAGATCAATCACGGGAAGCTCAAAAGGTTGGTCGCTGAGCAAATGCAGCCGACAAAGTTGACCAGTGTCGTGCGCCAGAAGAAGTCCACCCCAGAGACGACCTTCGTTGAAATTCCAAGGGCGACCGTTTCCCCAAGCTTCGGGTCCTCGTTTTCGTGTATGCTCGAAGTCGAGGCTTCCGGTCGAGGGAGACTGCGGGCGCGAATCGATAGCGCCACGGCTTTCGACATAGCCACGATCCTGCGCGAGTTCGCGGGTTAGGTTAGGGCGATGCTACAGATCACCCCCCAGATGAGAGTGCTTGTAGCCATCGAGACGGTTGACGGCCGCAAAGGTATCGATGGTCTCGCCAGACTTTGTCGCGAGATCCTCGCCGAAGACCCATTCTCTGGTGCTGTGTTCATTTTTCGCAATCGCAGTCGCACCACCCTTCGAGCCTTATGTTTTGACGGCCAAGGATATTGGCTCTGCCAGAAGCGTCTCTCGCAAGGTCGTTTCAAATGGTGGCCCACCGGCAAAGAGGGCGGTGCCACTTTAGAAGTTCATCAAGTTCAGATGCTATTCTCCGCCGGAGACCCCAATACGAGGTGCGCTCCGGTCTGGAGAAGGGTGAGCCCCGGCGCCTAAAACGTCTGCATTAGACAACTAAATTCCTATCAAAAATTCATTCTTACCCGGCATGAATCGGCAGTTACAGCATGGAAGAATTGGAGGTGGCCAGTCAAAGAAAAAATAAGACCAAGATCGTCGAGGTGGACGTCAACGAGATTGAAGAGATCATCGCCGCCACCGAGTCTGGTCCGCTCACCCCTGAGCAACGGGAAAAGCTTCTCTCCACAGTTCGCCTGCTCTTCGACTCCGTCCGCTCCGGTTCCGCGACCAAAAAGGACTCGGAAAAACTCGACCGGGTCCTCAATGCTCTAGCCAAGGAAAACAACGCCGACGAAGGTAGCGCGAAAAACAAGAAGAGAAAGCCTGGAACGGGCCGCAATGGAGCCGCGAAGTTCGCGGGAGCCGTCACCATTGAGGTCCCGCATCCCGAGCTGAAGAGGGGAGATAAATGCCCAGCTTGTCCGCCCGAAAAAGCTGGTAAGATTTATCCTACAAAGAAGCCTAACGTTCTGATTCGATTGATTGGCATGGCTCCCATTCAAGCAAAAGTCTACAAGATGGAGGTGCTCCGATGTAACCTCTGTGGACAGACCTTCACCGCGCCCGCACCCAAAAGTGTCGGCGACAAGAAGTATGACGAGACCGTTGCCTCGATGTTGGCGGTACTGAAATACGGTTCGGGAATGCCGCGAAATCGATTGGCCGGCCTGCAAGGCAGGCTGGGAATACCGTTACCTCAATCCACTCAGTGGGAACTTCTTCAAAAGACGGCCGACAGCCTCAAAGTGTTACTCCAAGAGTTGCTTCGCCAAGCCGCTCAAGGCGATGTGTTGCACAACGACGACACCAGCATGAAAGTTCTCAAAATAGAGCGGCCGGAAGACAAGTCCACAAGGACCGGTATTTTTACCAGCACCGTTGTATCGACGTCGGCCGATAAAC
Organism: Candidatus Xenobia bacterium; assembly: GCA_037968995.1. Taxonomy (GTDB): domain Bacteria; phylum Vulcanimicrobiota; class Xenobia; order Xenobiales; family JADMJV01; genus JAEXNA01. Next base: position 4,631 of record JBBKWP010000051.1, on the reverse strand, counting down.
CGCGAATCGCCCTCTTTTTCACGGGTTGGCAGCACGCGGGAGAGAATCTGCGCGATGTCCTCAAGCTGCGCGGCGAAGAGTTGGCAGCGCCGACGAGGATGGGCGACGCGGCCTCCAGGAATTGCCCCAAAGACGATGTCGGCACGCCCATGGACACCGACCAAGCCAACTGCTTAGCCCATGGCCGTCGTTACATTGTTGACGCCTACCAAAAATTCCCCGAAGAATGTCGCCACATTCTCGAAGAACTCAGTATCGTCTTCGCCATCGACAAAAAAACCAAAGAAGACAAGATGGATCCTCAGCACCGACTCGAGTACCATCAAGAGCATAGTGGGCCGGTGATGGACCGGCTAAGAGAATGGATGAATCTTCAGCTTTCTGAGAAAAAAGTTGAACCCAACTCGGGCCTCGGAGAAGCGATCCGTCATCTCGAGAAGAACTGGGAACCCCTGACCTTATTTCTTCGCAAGCCGGGCGCTCCGCTATCTAATAATATCGCGGAAAGAGCCATGAAAAAGGCCGTCCTTAATCGCAAAAACGCCCCATTTTACCGCAACCAGGTGGGTGCTAACGTGGGCGACCTTTTCATGAGCCTCATACACACCTGCGAACTCAATGACATCAACTCGTTCGACTACCTGACTCAGATTCTACGAAACATTGCGGCGATAACCGCGGAAAACGCGGCCAGTTGGATGCCGTGGACATATCGCGACAGCCTCGCCGCCGTTCCCAGTCCTAGCTGATTTTTTAAGAAGCTGCCGGGATTATGGCAGTTGTGCACCGTTGTCGACAACTTACGATTTGTCTCATCTGCCCAAGCCATTCAAGATTTCTGTGTGCTGAAATCAATCAGGCTACCAGTCGAACGTTTGGCTGGCCTTCTAGGGCCTGTGAACATTGGGACTAAGACCTGATTGGCAGTTCTAGCCGATCCGGTTCCAGCCTGCACGACCCCAGGTGCCCGCGTCATCGACCATCTGACAGAGAGTGCCAATGGCCACGACAGCCCGGGCGCAACCCGAGACCATCGGGTTGGCGACGAGGGCATCGACGGCGCTGGCCAAGACCACCATGGGGATGAATCTGTGCTCGTCGGGTGTCGCCTGAGCGCCCAGCAGGAAAGCGCTGAAGGCCAGTCCCGCGACCGGGTAGCTTGCGGCCAGACTAGACATACCAGTGGCCTTCAGACCACCCCAGATGGTGCCCAGACCGGCACCGCCGGCAGCCAAAGCCGATTTGCCGGTGTACCTAGCCATCGTTTGGACTGCCGACAGCTCGGACCGCTCGGCGGAGGAAAAAACGAAAGTCTCCATCGTAGGAACGACGGCGGTGGCGGTGGTCGCGCAGCGGACCAACGGGGCGGCGGTGCTAGTGGTGCTGGTGTTGATAAGCATTTCGTTTCACTTTCTCCAAGTCGTGTTGTTAAGATGATTGTACGGAGAGAGCGTAAAAAAAATGCAAAAAGAACTCCCCCGTTTGAGTGGCTATCTGGAAGGAGACAAGAGTTACACCTTGATCTCTTCAGGGCTTTGCGAGTCAAAAATTAGTGTCGGTTGAACGAAGGAATCAGAGCGAGGGTGCTGGAGCGAACACGGTCCTGACAACCTGAACTAGCTCACTGCGAGAGATCATGCCCTGCATCACGGATGTCAGAGGTGCAGCCAGAAGTGCTCCCGCCCATCCCCAGACCATGGAGAAGAAGATCAAGGACAAGAGCAGCACCACGGGGTCGAGATCGAGGGAATCGCCCATGACCTTGGTTTCCACGATGTTTCCAAGGAAAAAGTGAATCGCTGCTATGCCGCTGATGGCTAGTATGGCAGCGCCCACTGAGACTCCAGGAGTCAAGAGCACCATGGGAAGCGGCAGAAGGATCCCTATGAGTGGTCCGACCACAGGTATGAAATTGAGCACAAAATTGCACAGCCCGAAGACCAATGCCAAATCGACACCCAGGACCCAAAGAAGCAAGCCCACCAGCACGCCAATCAGAGCAGATACCCCAAACTTGGCGGCCAGGTAAGCCCGTACGCGCCTGCACGATTCGATCCACACCTCGGAGTTGCCAGGCTCAACCTTGGAGCGCATGAAGAAGAAGACGAGGAAGACGAGAACGACGGTGGACTGGTATATAACATCGAGAAGACCCGCCGTCAGGCTATTGACCAAGTCACCCGCTGTCGTTGTCAGCGGGCCCTCCAGTCTGGGTAGGATCAGCTCTCCGACGATATTCGGCAGTGCGTTGAGAGCAGACCAAACTAGCTCCGCTAAACGTGCTTCATAAGCCGCTCCGCGGGCCATCAACTGGTAGATCGAGTTGGTCACGAGAAGGAACAGAAGCAGGGTCGCCGAGGTCGCGAGAAGGAAGGTGGTGACGATGGCCCCGGCCCGGGACAATCGGAAGTATCGGACCTGTAGCTCCAATATATAGAGAAGCATTTGATAAGCGAAGATGGCCAGGGTGAAAGGGATCAGTACCGCTCGAAGCCAGTAGGTGCCGGCGGCGATCGCAGCCCCAGCTAGAACGAGAGCGCAAAGACTGATGATTTTCAGGTGGTCAGGGTGGCTGTCTGTTTGAGCTTCCCTGTCATGGCTTGAAGGCTTCTCGGACTGTGGACGTGCGAGCGGCTCGCCCTTGGATTGAGATTCTCCCTTCTCGGATTCAAGTTCCGGACTGGAGTTCTCGGCATCGGGATCAAGTTTCTGAGGTGAAACGGTTGGCTCAATATTTGGCTTGGGGTTAGGCATCTTCGGGCGGGAACCTTTCGAGTCGGAGTCAGTTGACAGGAGCACTCGGGGAACCCCCTTGGCAAAATCTTAGGAGAACACAATGAAAAAGATACTTTCACTCTTGTCCGTATGGCTCTGTGTACTGACTCTCGCAACCCCCTCACTGGCCAAACAGTTCGATGTCGACTCGGCCCACAGCAGTATTGCCTTTTCAGTCACTCATCTTGGCCTGTCCGAGGTCGAAGGTCGGTTCAACGATTTTCAGGGAACCATACACTGGGACAAGGCCAAGATCTCGGCCAGTAAAATCGACTGGACCGTCAAGGTCGAGAGCGTTGATACCGGTAACGCCAAACGAGATGAGCACCTAAGAAGCGAAGATTTTTTTAATCAAGCGAAGTTCACAACCATGTCTTTCAAGAGCACCAGCGTGAGCAAGTTGAGTGGAGACAAGTACAAGGTCGATGGTGACCTTACTATGCGCGGAGTTACGAAGAGAGTCACCATGTCGGCCACCATCAAAGGCCCTCTAGAGGTCATGGGTGGCGAGAGCATCGGCTTCAGCACTAGCTTTAAAGTCAATCGCATTGAGTACGGAGTGGGCGCGGGCTGGAAGGGCGGAAGCGACAAAGTCGTGGGCCATGATGTCTTCGTGAGAATCAAAGGTGAGGCTCACGAGACGGAATAGGAACGGAGTTGGTGATCAGTATTCACCTTAGTGCTGGTTGCTAAATAGTCCTATCCACACGGCGGCCATTCGTGGCCGCCTTGTGGGCAACTTCACGGAGGGACCTTAACGGTTGAGTCTCCTCCGGCCGGCAAGTTGAAAGGAACCAAGTTTGCCGTCGAGATTTCTAGCCGGCAGCCGATCCGGTCAAACTCTCCCAGAAACCACGGGAGTCATGTTTGCCCTAGACAAATGACATCATTGAAGGAGCACCCATGAGCACAGAGAGCGAGCCCACGGAGCAGAGTTACGATAGGGGAGAGCTAGAGATTCTGGCCACTCGTATCAGAGACGGAGTGGAAGTCAAGGACCGACGATACCGGCTTCGTCAGTATGAACGATGTTTCATCGGCGCCGAGGCCTGCGCATGGATGGTTGAACACGACGTAGCAAGCGACGTCCAGCAGGCTGAGATTCTCGGGAACCTCCTGCAACAGCAAGGCTTCTTCCACCACGTGCTGCGTGAGCACGATTTCAAAAATGAACACTTGTATTACCGTTTTGTTCAAGATGAAGACCACGGTAAGGTCGAAGAGTCAGAAGAAGGCCATCCCGCGACCTGGCACAGTCTGGTCGCCGGTGAGTTCTTCGGAGGCAAGCTAGACAGCCTGGTGCCCACGATTCCCGACTACTCTCAAGAACTCGAAAAGATGGAGAGCGTGGACACCTGGGGTGTCTCCCCAATGGACCCGGCCAACGCGCGTCTTCTTGACAATGTCCGGCCCAAAGCCTGGATCGACCCTACGCCGAAGGATCGCTACGATATGCTGGTCATTGGTGCCGGCGCCGGCGGACTGGTGACCGCGGCGGCATCGGCCGGCGTTGGCGCCAAGGTGGCCTTGATCGAAGAGCATCTGCTCGGCGGCGACTGCCTCAACTTCGGTTGTGTGCCCTCCAAGGCTCTATTGAGCGCCGCCAAAGTCGCCAAAACGGTGCGCGAAGCCGTCGCTTATGGTGTCAGTATCCAGGGAGTCCCTGATGAGGAACTGGGCGGCCGGGTGAAGGTCGATTTTGCTAAGGTGATGCTGCGTCTGCGTGATATGCGCGCGCATATCTCCAAGCACGATGCGGCCGAACGTTTCGCCGACGAAATGGGTATCGACGTCTTTTTGGGCCGGGCTGTTTTCTCGGGCTCGAACTCGGTGGAAGTCAACGGCAAGACGCTCCA
>JBBKWP010000050.1:0-23260 GCA_037968995.1 Candidatus Xenobia bacterium | reverse complement strand
AAGGATCTCAGTTGGTGTTTCCTGGACGGTTAGGAACCGGTGTGGAAGAGTTTTATGCTCTTCATCGGCGTTTTTTTCCCGTTCTCTCCCTGAAAGAAGCTCTGGCCCAAGAGCTTGATCGTATCGTTGTTGTGGATACCCGTCTGGCCAGTCGATTGGGCCCGTTCCGTGAACATCTGCAGAACCCTAACATTGAGCTTCACATCTACGACCATCACCCTCCAACCGCCGAAGCGGTCCGCGGCGATCAAGAGTGGGTAGAGGCGGTGGGGGCGGCCGCGACACTTTTGGTGGAACGATGTCGGGAGGCGGAGCTTGAGATCAGCCCGGAGGAGGCGACCTTGGCGCTGATCGCCATTCATGAAGAGACCGGCTCTTTTCGCTACTCGTCCACCACCTCCCGAGACCTCTCGGCAGCCGCGTTTCTTCAAGAATGTGGAGCAAATCTTGAGGTTCTGAACCATTTCTTGCGCGACCCCCTGAGCCGACAGCAGCGGGAGTTGTTAGAAGAGTTCTTGACCCACGGCGAAGTTGTCACGGGGGCTTCGGGAAGCCTCTACCTGACCAGTGCCGAACGCAAAAGCTCGATCTTCGGACTGGGCCTCCTGGCGGCCCGGGTGCTCGAGGTTCAAGGAACAGACGCGGTGTGTGTGGTGCTCGGGCTGGAAGGCAAGCACAACAGCATCGCCGCTCGGAGCCAAAGCGATGCGTTCGATATGGCGGTCTGGATGCAGCACTGGGGCGGTGGCGGTCATCGTCGGGCGGCGGCGGCCTCAAAATTGGATGAGCCATTAACCAGCATCTGCGACAAATTGCGAAGCATGGCCCGACGAGGAGAGATGCGACGCTTGCTGGCCAAAGACGTGATGAGTCACGAGGTCTTCTCCTTAGACTCGACATCCACCATCGATGGTGCGGCCCAAGCCCTGCGAGAGGCAGGGCACCACGCGGCCTGCATACTTGACAGCGACGGAGCGATCGTGGGTCTCGTATCGCGTAGAGATCTAGGGAAAGCTTTAGACCATGGATTGGGTCACGCGCCGGCGATCTCCGTCATGACACATCGGGTGGTCAGTGTAACACCCGAAACGCCTGTGGAGGAGGTTCGTCGATTGGTGGTGGAACGTTCGGCGGGGACGATCCCGGTGATCGACGGAGAGCGTTTGGTCGGTATCGTGAGCCGGACCGACCTGCTACGTGAAATGTATCAGCAGGCGGAAGAAGAGAGCCAATGGCGGACAGGGATCGGACCTTCTGAGCTAGATCTCAGCTCGACTCCTCAGCCTTATAGGGAGTGGCTCGATGTGGTGGAGGATCTTGCTCACGACCGACGCCTCCGGCTTTATGCCGTCGGTGGTTTTGTTCGGGACGCCTTACTGGGTCGTCCAACGGACGACCTCGATCTGGTGGTGGAGGGCGACGCGATCGCCCTCGCCACAGCCCTGAGCCAACATCTGGGCGGCAAACTGACGACTCACGAGAAGTATCTGACGGCCACTTTGCGCTTCCCTTGCGGGAACAAACTCGATATTGCGACGGCGAGACGTGAGGTCTATTGTCGACCCGCGGCCCTTCCAGAAGTGGCCCAAAGCAATCTCAAATCGGACCTCTACAGGCGTGATTTCACGATCAACAGTCTTGCCATCCGTCTGAGCACCGATCTCAAAGGCTCGGTCATCGATTTTTTTGGAGGACAAGCAGATCTCGAAGGCCGAGTGATTCGAGTTCTCCATAATCACTCGTTCTTCGACGACCCCACCCGGATTTTAAGGGCCGTGCGGTTTGAGCAGCGTCTCGGTTTTACCATTGAGCCGCACACCCAGCAGTTGATCAAAGCTGCCCTGGCAGCCGACGTCTTGACATTGACGCGACCCGAACGCCTGCTCGAGGAGCTTCGACTGACTCTCGCGGAGACCGATCCCTTGAAGGTTTTGGCCCGTTTGGAACAGTTGAACGTTTTGGCCGGTCTTCACCCCGAGGTGAGATTTCGCGGCAAAGTCAAAGGGAGAATCGAGCGATTTATAGAGATTTCCGCCGAGTATCCCGATCTCGTTGAGGCGTCGGACCTTTGGCGGATCCCACTTCTTCTGTTGTGTTCGGATCTTTCGGAAAAGGGGGGGCAAGAGTTGGGGGCTAGATTCGGCTGGCACGGTCTCGTTTGGCCTTTTGAATTCACTGCAACGGTGGGTCGGTTCTGTCGCCGCGAGATGCGGGCCTCGGAAATCGGGAACATCCTAGACCTGCTGCCTCCCGTTTCGCTACTGCTGTTCGCCTGCCTGAGCCCTCATACGAATTTTTGGCATCGCATTAAGCTGTATCTTGATGAGATATGTCATGTCACTCCGGTCGTAAACGGTAATGATATTCTGCAAGCCGGCGTGGAACGCGGACCCGAGGTGTCCCGCTGGAAGCAAGCGGCTTTCGATGCTCAAAGAGACGGCGAATTCCACGACCGCCAGTCCGGTCTCGAATGGCTGGAACGCTCACTTTCAGCGAACACCACACCGGTTGCAGCGTCGTACACGGGTTAATCCGTGCACGACGACCGCACAGGTTAGGACAGGATGACTTTTGACCAGGCTTTAAAAAACTCGTCCTGGTTTTTTCGTCGCTGAAGCCACACTTCATTCCAGAGCTTCACCATCTGGGTATGAAGGTCCGCCCACATCGCTTGAATCTTTGCGGTGTGCAGACGGTTGGACGCCGCGAGTTGGGCGAGATGCTCCATCCTGATATGGCGTTCTTGTTGCTGCTGGATATCGCGAGTGAAGCTATCCTGAGTCTCCGCGGGGATGGGAGTTTTGTCTGACTTTTTCGCCTTGGAGATTTTGTGGACGGATGGGGTAGGTCCTTTGGGATCGTTGATATGCATTGTGACTCCTTGAAGGAGTTTTGGGAGCTTGCCTTTGAAGCTGGGAACAGACTACCGCCAGTTTGCGACGAATGCAACGAACACGACGTTACATAGTTTCGCAAAATGTTTCCTATAGTGAAACGAAATGGATTGTGGTATGCTAAATCATGTCGCAATGTTTCAGCGGCGTTTTGTGAAAGGAGGCCAAAGGAAGTGACTTCGAGTCCTATCAAGTTGGGAATACTATCCTACATCGTCCTATCGCTCACGACCCGAGCGATCGCATCACCCCAGACCGAGGCGGTCGGGCAATTTCTGACCCTTCCCACCGTCGAGGGGTCCCTCTTAGTCTGCGGCGGTATTTTCTTGCTGATCGCTGCTCTCACGATGGGGGGGGCCGTGGCCGAAATCGCGTGTTTTACCTGCTTCACTCTGCTCTTCGCAGGTCGCTACCTTCAAGGCGAGGCGCTTTGGCTGCCCTTAGGACTCCTCGTTCTGGGCGTCGCTTTCGTTCTCATGGAAGTTTTCGTGGTTCCAGGATTCGGTGTCTTCGGAATCCTGGGACTGGTTTCTTTGGGGACGATGAGCGTCTTGGTGATGGGAAGTCCTCCGATCGGTCTCGCGGTATTTTTTATGACGACCATCGGTTCGGTTATCGCGGGATTTTTAGTGATCCGCTTTCTACCGCAAATGGTAGTCGTCAAGAAGCTTCTGATACTCGAGCCTCCATCGCCCGCAGGGCCCACGGATCCCATCGTGGGGGGAATCTTTACTCCTGAGTTGGGTGAGGTTGGGGTCGCGGCGTCCGCACTTCGACCCCAAGGAGTGGTCATGTTCGGCCGAGAACGGGTCGATGTCTTAACGGAAAGCGAATTTGTGCCTAGAGGGCAAGCGGTGGAAGTAATCCGTGTCGAGGGCTCTCGAGTCGTCGTCCGGTCCAACTCGCCATCGCCACAGTCAATACCTTAGGGAGGTTTACCGATGGATAAATTACCGTTTTATTTTTTCCTGCTTTTTATGGCCATGATCGGCCTTCAGATCTTCTTCTATTTTGTACCGTTTCCGCTCTGGCTGAGCGCTCGTCTGTCTCGAGTGCCGGTCGGACTGGTGGAACTGATCGTTATGCGCACATTTCGAAAAATTCCGCCTCACGAGATCATAATGCCCGCCATCACGGCGGCCTACGCCGGCATACCGATCACCATCAAGAAGTTACAGAGCCACTACATGGCAGGCGGTAACGTCCAGAATGTCGTTTCGGCTCTGATCGCTGCTTCTAAAGCACACATCGACCTGACTTGGGATACCGCGACCGGTATCGATCTGGCTGGCCGGAACGTATTGGAAGCAGTCCAAATGAGCGTCAACCCAAAGGTGATTCAGACCTCACTCATTGAAGCCGTGTCTCACGACGGGATCCAGGTGAAGGCTATCTGCCTTGTGACGGTACGCGCTAACATCGCCAAATTGATCGGGTCAGCGGGAGAAGAAACCATCCTAGCCCGTGTTGGTGAGGGGATTGTAACGGCCATTGGTAAGTCGCGAGATTTCCGTCAGGTATTGGAGAACCCCGACCTGATCACTGAGTCGGTTCTCGATACCGGTCTCGACAACGGCACCGCCTTTGAGATTCTTTCCATCGACATCGCCGACATCGACGTCGGTGAGAACATCGGTGCGCGGCTTCAGATTGACCAAGCCGAGGCGGATAAGCAGATCGCTCAGGCCCGCGCTGAGCAACGCCGCGCCGACGCCATGGCTCGTCAGACCGAGATGCGGGCCAAGGTTGAAGAGATGCGCGCGAAAGTCGTGGAGGCTCAAGCCGAGGTTCCAGAGGCCCTTTTCGAGGCTCTCAGTCAAGGGCGTTTCTCCGTCATGGAATACTACAAAATGGAGAACATGATCGCCGACACCAAGATGCGTCAGGGTCTTTCAGGGTCCGGACGAGACAGAGAAGGAGCGTCCCGTGGATAAGCTTTTACCCATACTTTTTCTATTATTTATTGGATCGATGGTCGTTCTCTATTACGTACCTGTAGGCTTGTGGATGGAAGCCGTTTTTGGCGGCGTCCCAATCAACCCTTTGCACTTGGTACTCATGCGCCTTCGTCGCATCGATCCGGCGTCTGTGATTCGTCCCTTGATTATGGGCCGTCAAGCGGGCTTGACGGATATCGATGAGCACAAACTCGAGGGACACTTGTTAGCGGGTGGTCAAGTTGACCGTTTGGTCCGAGCTTTGATCGAGGCGGACAAAGCCAAGATTCCGCTGGATTTCGAGAGAGCGTCGGCCATCGATCTCGCCGGCCGTGATGTATTGGAGGCCGTATCTATGTCGGTTAATCCCAAAGTCATCCGGACCGAACCGATCGCAGCCATGGCGAAAGACGGAATCCAAGTTCGGGCCGTCTGCCTCGTGACCGTGAAGGCCAACATCGAAAGACTGGTCGGTGGCGCAGGCCAGGAGACCATTTTGGCCCGTATCGGCGAAGGAGTCGTGACCACCATCGGATCGTCTGACAGCCATAAGAAGGTCCTTGAGAATCCGAATCTGATTTCGCAGCGTGTTGTCAGTAAGGGGTTGGACTCCGGCACGGCGTTCGAAATTCTCTCTATCGATATTATGGACGTGGATGTGGGACGCAACATTGGAGCGCACTTACAGATCGACCAAGCGGAAGCGGATAAGCAGATCGCCCAGGCACGAGCCGAACAGCGACGCGCGGAAGCCGCCGCGCGCGAAGAAGAGATGCGGGCCAACACCGAAGAGCAGCGTGCGCGATTAGTGGAAGCCGAAGCTCGGGTTCCACTCGGCTTAGCGTCGGCCCTACGGTCCGGCCGCATGAACGCGCCGATCAACTAGAGGCGTAGGCCTGACAGTTTAGGATGACCCTTCAGGAGGGATTAGACATGGATTTTTTGGCGAACGTCAAACAGAAGATTCAAGAAATGGAAGAGCAGGCCCGCCTGCTCCAGCATATGGAGCAAGGCGGTGCCGCAGGCCCCTCATCGGCTCAGGGTAAACAGCTCTTTCAGCCCAAGAACCAGCAGACTCGTCAGCCCAATCCGAAAGCGAGGCCGCCGGCGCCGAAAGGTCGTGGGGGTAACACAGCCAAGCCCACGGGGTCGCGGTCGATGAGGGGTTCGGAGAATTTTTCGACTCCGCGATGCGCTACCGGCGATCCTACACCCGCTGCGGCAACGCCCTCGGCAGTCGTACCGAGTGGTGGCCTGAGCGGAAACTTGCTCCGAGACCTGCACGGTCGTCTGGATGAAGCGTTCCTTTTGACAGAAGTGTTGGGGCCGCCGCGCTGTGTACGGGGGTGGGAGGAAGACTGAGGCCACGACCAAAGCTCTTCGCTCATCACGTGAGACTTGAGAGACCACCGCGACTTCTTTAGGCTTGCGGTGGTCTTATGTTTTTATGTCCCTTCAACGAAGAATGATCATATCGATCGGCGGGTTCGTAGGCGCTCTGTTCATTATTTTTGAACTGGTCGGCTATTTTGGTGCCCGCAGTTTCGCGCTGTCCGAACTCGAGCAAGAGGGCAAGCTGCTGGCGCGATATCAAGCCGAGCGCGTTCGGGCTAGTCTCGCCTACGCGGAGACGGCCTCGGAGTTTTTGCATAGGATTCTACAGCTTTACGATCAAGGGACCGATAATCTTCGTATAGAGAGACTACTGGTAGACACTCTGAACGGCAACCCGCAAGTCTCGGCCGTTGAGATCCGAGGCCTTCCGATGGGACCGGTGGCACTGCGTCGAACCGTGGGAGGTCAGGTGGTGCCCGCCGACGCTGTTTTCGACTCAGGCTCTCTCTCTAAGTGGTCGATCCAGGACAAGAACGAAGGACGATGGATGATCGCGAGTCGCGATCCTGATACGACTCATATCCGACACGTCCAATTGCTCTCCGGCATCACCGTGGTTGTAGAGGTGCCCATACGCCTTTTGGCTGCACCGTTAGAGCAGACCGGCGGCGGGGCGGCCTATGGATTCCTGGCAACCAGCGGGACAGTTCTTTTCACCTCTTCCACTGAACCTAAGACCAGCCTTTTGGAACAGGCTGACTTCATCTCGGAGATTCTTTTGAGCAATCATCGCCGGGGTGAGTTTTACCGTGTGGAAGATCCGATCTATGGGCGTCCGGCATGGGTGGGGACCGCTCCGGTGGGCGATCTGGACCTAGTGGTTGGGGTCGTTTATCTGGAAGGAGACAATTTTCGGCCGCTCTACGGCCTGGCCGGTGGGACTCTTCTGGTGATCTGTTTCGCTCTACTCAGTCTTTTGGCTGTTTTGCGCTGGACGGCCGGAACGGTTGCCCGCCCTCTAGTGGAACTCGCTCAAACCGTCGAAGGGGCTGTCCGTGAGGGGTTCTCCCAGCGTGTCGAGATCCCTATTCGTGCGACTCGCGAAGTCGAGCAGTTGACCCTGAGTTTCAACAAAATGTTGGATGACATTAATGGGTATGTGGAGCGACTGGAGGAAGCAGCCGAGGAGCGTCAGGCTATGGAAAGCGAACTGACCATCGCGGCGAAAATTCAAGCCTCGATTCTTCCCAATTTTCCTCAAACGATGTCCAACTGTGAAGCGGTGGGGGTATCGCTTGCTGCGAAGAAAGTTGGCGGCGACTTCTTGAGCATTTTTCCGGTCAGCACAGATCGCGTGGGTTTTTTCCTGGGTGACGTGAGCGGAAAAGGAATCCCTGCCGCCATCACCATGGCTTTCACCGCCAGTCTGCTGGAGCACTTGGGAAGAATCGGCGTGCCTCCGGCAGAATGCTTTCGTGCTGTCAACCGGGCCCTTTGCGCGCGAGACGAATCGGGAATGTTCGTCACCGTCTTCTTCGGAGTGCTCGATTCCAACGGAATGATAAGCTACGCCAACGCGGGCCACCAACCGCCAGTTCTTTTTTCGGGCCACGATACCTACGATTGTGTGGAGGTGGCGGCGGACCTTCCCTTGGGTGTGTTCGACTCGTCTAGTTACGTCTCGGGGTCCTTTTTATTAAAACCCGAGCAGCGATTGATGCTGTACACCGACGGCGTGACAGAGGCCATGAATAAGCATAAGGAAGAATTCGGTGACGCCCGGTTAGAAAGTCTGGTCAGGGCCTTTCAGGCGGAACAGACGCTGGCGCAGCAGTTGGAGATGCTAAGAGACGCGGTCGACACCTTCCGAGATGGTTTTATTCCCAACGATGATCTGACGGTGCTGTTGTTACGCCCTACCACGAAGAGCAAGTGACCCGCCAGGCTTACGCTTGGCGGGTCACCTCGTAGCGCGGACTTCTCGATGGGTGGGGGCCTTGAAGCTCGGTACGCCTCTAGCTTACGGGAGTTCCCGGCGCGAGATCGGCTGAGGGTTGCAACAAGACGACTGGGTCCTTCTGACCTCCGGCCGCCACCAACATACCTTCGCTGACGATGCCAAAGATCTTTCGGGGCTTGAGGTTGTCGATGATGAAGATGGTGCGGTTAACCATGTCTTCTGGAGCGTAGTCTTTGCGGATTCCTGAAACGATCGTGCGATCTTGGCGTCGTCCATCATCTACCGTGAATCGCAGCAACTTGTCGGCGCCTTCAACAGCTTCGGCTTTCAGCACCTTGACGGCGACAATTTTGATCTTAGCCCAATCGTCGTATTCAATGTAGGTCGGTTCGGCCGCGGGTTGCTCCACGGTGGTCTCTTCGCTTTGGGTTGGTGAAATCATGGGGTCTCCTTTTCGGGTCGCGAGTTCTTGTTCGAGATTTTCCAGGTCGAGTTTGGGGAAGTGGATGGTCGCCGTACTGAGTGTCCAACTCGCCTTGAGAGGGCTTCGAAAATCTTCCCAGGTTAGGTCTTCCCAGGAGCGCGTTTCTGGGTAGGCGACCTCTTTGTGAATGGCTGCCGTGACGCTGGGCATTATTGGGGCAAGAAGAGCTAGAATGTGCCGCAGAACGAGAAAAGAGACCGCGAAGAAGGAATCTAATCGTTCGGAGTCTCCAGGATTTTTGGCTTTGTTGAGTGTCCAGGGCTGCTCTTCGTCGATGAATCGATTGAGGGCTCGCACCAGTTCCCAAGTTTTCTCTAAGACGTCTTTGAATCGCAGTTCTGCGAAGGCCGTCAAGGCGCTTTCATAGTTGGCGTTGGAGAGTTCGACCAGAGCGCGGTGTTCTGGAACGTCGTGGACGGTCGGTAAGATACTCCCTTTTCGAAACCGCTCGCCCATCGTCATGAGTCGGTAGACCAAGTTTCCAAAGTCGTTGGCCAGATCGAAGTTGTACCGGTCGGTGAGCGCTTTGACGGAAAAGTTTCCATCGGACCCAACCGGTGCCTCTCGAAGTACGAAATAACGAACCCCGGCGGCTTGAACCAGGGCGACGGCGTCTTTGGGGTGGAATACGTTCCCCACGCTCTTGCTCATTTTTGCGCCTTCGAAGTTCCAGTAACCGTGAACCATACAAGACTCTGGCAACGGGAGGCCGGCGGACTGGAGAAGTGCGGGCCAGACGATGGTGTGAAACCAGGGAATGTCTTTGGCCATGATGTGCAGTTGGGCCGGCCAAAAGTTGCCGTCACCCTGAACCGCGAGGGGATCCTCGCCATTCTTGACGGCCTCGCAGGCTTTGACCACATCAAATCCGCTGCCCGTTATGTAAGAGAAGAGGGCGTCAGCCCAGACGTAAAAGACGTGGTCTTTATCCCAGGGCAAGGGGACACCCCAGTCAGTCGACGAGCGACTGATACAGAGGTCGCGAAGTTCGTCCTTGAGTCGAGACAACATCTCGTTACGCCGGAAATCCGGCTTGATCGCTTCTGGGATCCGGGCGTAGTAGTCGATGAGAAAATCCTGATATTTTGAGAGGCGAAAGAAGTAAGCGTCTTCGCTGAGAAACTTGAGTTTCGCATCTTTTTCCGGTTCCTCCGGAATTTCACTCTCGGCCAAAAATCGGTTGTCGGTGGTGTGATACCAACCGGAGTACTGCGCCTTATAAATGTCGCCAGCCTCGTAAATACGGGTAAAAATGGTTTGCACCGTAGTATGATGGGCGGTCGACGAAGTGCGGCAGAATTCGTAGGGACCGATTTCGAGAAGGTCCCAAGCCTCCTGAAAGTCTGGGATCAGCCGATCACAAAACTCTTTGGCACTCACCCCGGCCGCGGCCGCCAAGTCCGAAATGTTTTGACTGTGTTCGTCGGCTCCGGTGACCAGTCTGCAATCCTTGCCGTTTCGTCGGTGGAAGCGGGTCAGAACGTCGGCGAGGATGGTCGTGTAGCCGGTGCCCATATGAGGGGGCGCATTCACATAATAGATGGGGGTAGTGACGTAGAACTTCGAATTCATAGGCCGCCCGTTCGCCTGAGGTGAACAAAGGTCCTGGGATTTGACCCTGGCATCCTGGAGAAGAAAATATTTCAATATCGGTACGAAAAACGAGAGGGCGAGACGTCCGATCCGCGAACCGGATCCCTATGAAAAAATTGCAAGTTGCTGTCGTTTTTGGTGGTCGTTCAGGTGAACACGAAGTTTCGGTGATGTCGGCGCGCGCCATCGTCAAGAACCTCGATCGTGATAAATACGAGGTCACACCACTTTACGTGAGCCGAGACGGTCAGTGGCTTCCTCCAGCGATTGCCGAGAGACAGCTGGCTGCCGGCGACGTGAAGGCTCTCAAGACTTTGGGGTATGAGCCTTCGGAAGCCCTCTCCCTAGTTCCCGGTACTACCGGTCATCCCGGTCGCTGGGAGGGAAAAACCGAGATGCTCCAAGAGATGGACATACTTTTTCCAGTCATCCACGGCACCTATGGCGAAGACGGGACTTTGCAGGGTCTGTTGGAAATGGCGGATATTCCCTATGTCGGTGCGGGTGTTCTGGCCTCGGCTTTGGGCATGGACAAATCTTTGATGAAAGCGGCCTGTCACGCCGCCGGATTGCCCGTCTTGCCAGGCTATACGCTGTTACGGTCGGTGTGGGAAGAAGCGCGTCTCGAAGAGAAGAGTCGCGAAGAGCTATTTTCTAAGATCGAAGCCGTGGCGGGCTATCCGGCGTTTGTGAAGCCGTGCAATCTGGGTTCGTCTGTGGGCATTTCTAAGGTGCGCGACCGGGAAGAGCTTCGCAAGGGACTCGACGAAGCGGCCCGCTTCGATCGCAAGATTCTCATCGAGCGAGGCCTCAACGGTCCAAGAGAGATTGAACTCGCCGTGTTGGGTAACGACCGCGCCGAAGTGTCGGTGCCCGGAGAAATCATTCACAACGCCGAGTTCTACGACTACCAAACCAAGTATTTTGACACCGAGGGCCAGAAGATTCAGATCCCCGCCGAACTGACTGTGGAACAGTCCACCTTGTTGCAGAGTCTAGCTTTGGCAACCTACGGCGCGTTAGACCTGAACGGATTGTCACGAGTCGACTTTCTTCTCGACCCCGCCGACGGGAGAGTATACCTCAACGAGGTAAACACTATGCCGGGATTCACATCGATCTCAATGTACTCCATGCTGTGGAAGGCTACAGGCAAAGAATACGGTCATCTGCTAGACGATCTGATCACACTAGGACTGGAACGCTTCCGAGACCGCAGTCGCAACGAGACGGTTTCTTAGCCCCGTTTAACGTCCTCGCGCAATTTTCTCTGGGCCAACATCGCCAAGGCGACGAGGTCTTGGACGGAGCCGATGCGCTCTTCGATGGCAAACGACAGGGTGACCGCTTCGTCGGGGAAAAAAGCGACGATGACTAACAGCGAGTTTTGGATCTCCGGCTCTTTCGAAATGTACTTCTTGACGGCACTCGGATAGCGGATTTTTTTGCCCTCTAGGTCTGAAACCGCGACCTCTTGAAAGGCTGGAGCCGTGAGGGCGGTGGCGCGTCCGCTGTCAGTGAGTTCGGGACGGGCAACGTCAGTAGGGATGATGTCGCCGAAAGGGGGAGGCTTAGGCATGTCCGGCCCGTCGAACTCCGAGAGAGCTTCAGGCGCCGGCGCGTTGGAGGGTTCGACGACGATCACACGGGTTAGGAACGCCTCGCTGCCGATTCCTTGAATCGCTTCGTGGCGCGTTGCGGCCTCCTTCATCGCACGAAAAGCTTCCTCGGCTTTGAACGACGTCGTCCCGCCATAGGCGGCCACTTCAATGAAAACATCGGAGCGGTCGAAGTAGCGGCGAACGGAGAACGGAGCCGGGATCTCCTTAATGTGGAAGACGAACTCTTCACCGAGCGGAACTTTTTTAGGGCGCAAAAGGGCTGAAGGGGCATCGGGGATCCCACCGCTCACGCCGATTTCGGACCAGATCTGCGCGTCGGCGTTCCGCTCACGGCGATCCTCGTACTCCTTCTTAAGGTGCTCCGGAAGACCGTCAGGCAGTGCCGGATCGAGGGTGGGCCAAGGAGGAAGTTCCCACTGGCCCGGCCGCCGGGCGCTCGCGGAATGAGTTTCGGGGGCGGTAGCGATCTCTTCGAAGGGAGGAGGAGTCAGTATAAACAGGGGGACAGCGGTTTTGCTTTCCCGCCTGAGTTTTGCGTCGATATTGGTGACGTCGCGGATTTCGCTAGGATTGGCGAGACGCCAAACGAGGTCTTCGCCGTACAGGTTTTGAGCCTGAGCGGTGTGTAGAGAAAGACTGGTCAGCAGACCGGCCAAAAAGATCTTCGTGCGTTTCACAGAGAGGGGGTTCTCCGCCCGAGGGAAGGTCCCTACGGGAGCCAGCAAGGCCACTCAAGATGAGAAGGGGCGAGAGTCGCTCAAACTAGTCCGTGACGATACGGTCTCGACCAGCGAGTTTAGCATCCTGGGCGGCCAACGCAGAAAGACTGGCGTTGGCGACTTCTAATTTGGAGGTTCTTTCTTGGACTTTTTGCTCTAGGTCTTTGTTGAGATCTTCCAAGCATTGAACCTTATGGAGTAGGTCTTCCATGTATTGCTCAAGTGATTTCCGCATGCGAATTGAGAGGACTCGTATCACGGCCATGCCCAAGTCCGGGCGATCGGCGATCAGATGGAGAAACCGGTCACGGCCCAGTGCCAGCACTCGGGTGGGGCGTGTGGCTATAAGGGTCGCCACGCGAGGACGCTCCTCGAGCACGGCCATCTCTCCAACGATCTCGCCGGCCCCGCGCAAGCCTAAATGGCGTCGGATCGGACCCTTGTCGACGAGCACTTCCACTTCACCATCGAGGATAAAGAAGGCCTCTTCACCCTTCTCTCCCTGGACGGCGAGAATTCCACGGTCCTGGTAGGTACGCAGTTCGACCGAAGACACCATGACTTCCAGGTCGGCTTCTGGAATCTCGGAGAAATAAGTCTCCAGGGCGCCCTTCACTATGGTTTCAAGATCAATTTGCAACGGCGAACTGTTCGCTTCTGGTTATCACAGTGAAGGCTTCAAGGAGTAGGTTGGCCGCTCCTTTGGCAGGCGGGGCCGGGCCATCCTCGAACGGCAGAGACCATGAATATTCAGTTTTTAGGCGCCGCCGAGACGGTCACAGGTTCCAAATTTTATCTTCGGTCAGACCAGCACCAGGTTCTGGTTGACTCCGGTATGTTTCAAGGTCGAAAAGCCATACGCCAAAGAAACTGGGAACCGCTTCCCCTCATTCCCGAAGACCTCGACGCGGTGGTCCTTACTCACGCGCACATTGACCATATCGGCTATCTGCCGCGCTTAGGTCGTGACGGCCTGAAGGCTCCTGTTCACTGCACCTGGGGCACAAGAGATCTTGCCAAGATCCTGCTGCTCGACGCGGCCCGTCTGCAAGAGGAAGAAGCCAACTATCGCAACCGAAAAAAGCGTTCCAAGCACAAACCCGCACTTCCCCTCTATTCCATCGTGGACGCCGAACACGTTCTTACCAAGCTTCGAGGACACCGTTACGATGAGGACTTTTCGCCGGTAACTGATTGGACTATGTCCTACCGGGACGCTGGGCATATCCTTGGTTCGGCTTGGATCGATGCTCAAATTCAGGGCCGACGGTTTATTTTTAGTGGAGATCTCGGTCGGACCAACGCTCCAATCTTAAGGGACCCGGTCGTGCCGGGCGGAACCTGCGATGTCCTTTTGCTGGAATCCACCTATGGCAATCGCGAGCATTCTGTTTCCGACAAAAAAGACGACCTCGCAGAGATCGTGAGAGAGGTGGTGGGGAAGAAGGGAACCTTGGTAATCCCAGCCTTCGCGGTCGAGCGCACTCAAGAGATTCTCTATCTTCTCGAGGAGTTGATTCGGGCCAAGGACATTCCCCAACTGCCGGTATACATCGATTCACCTATGGCTATCAAGGCGACTCGTCTTTTTCAGGAGTACAAAGAGTATTATGACGAGGAGGCGACGCGACTGGTTGAAAAGGGAGAAAAGGTCCTCAACTACGGCAACCTTCACCTCACCGAGGCCGTGAACCAGTCCAAAAGGATCGCCAATGTTCCCGGCCCGAAGATCGTGATCTCTGCTTCAGGCATGGCCACGGGAGGCCGCATCCTTCATCATTTGAGAAACTATCTGCCAGACCCAAAGAACCATATTCTTTTGGTGGGATTTCAGTCGCCCGGCACCCGAGGGTGGCATCTTCAGCAGGGCGATGCCGAGATTAAAATTTTTGGTGATTGGGTCCCGGTTAAAGCCAGTGTAGGTAAACTCGAAGGGTTTTCCGGGCACGCCGACCGATACGGAATCCTCGACTGGTGTAAGGGGTTTTCCGCGCCCCCTAAAGCGACATTTCTCGTCCATGGTGAACCAGAGGCTCTTCAGGCTCAGGCTGAAACGTTGAAGGATCTCGGTTGGAATGTGATCATCCCTCAGCATCACCAAGATTTTGATCTCAACGACGTTCTGCGGTGAAGTTCGTCGGCTGTGACGAGACTCAGGGGGGCGCTCCCATTGTTCTCTTGGGACTGGCGGGTGAAGGTGATGTCACCGATCCTAGTCCCGGTTTAGTCAGGGAAAGCTCTCACCGCCTGGGAAGCTACTGTCCTCGAGTGGATGCCGATCTCGCGGACCAGGTCGTTTTTGACGCCGGAGATCATTCCCTTGAGGACCCTTGGCCCCAGGACTATTGGCAGCCTCAGGTGCGTCGCGCGCTTCTGGTTGGGCGACAGGACGCGGGGGGTGACTTTCTTCGTCGCCTTGGGGCGGTTTATCCCAACTTCGCCTGCCTCATGCTGAGCGCGGGACTAGAAAAGGCCGTGCGTTGGGGGGGGACTCTGGGGAAAGGTCGGCTTTACCATCTGGGTGGGCGGCAATATCTTCGCGCCGAAGCGGAAGAGATGCGATGGACTCAACGCCTGATACCGTTCGACGATCTCGATCTCGAGACCGCTGTTCTAAGTGTTCAGCACGAAACAGGCTCCGCTCCACTCTTCGTTTCGCTCCATCTCGACGTGTTGGAACCAAACTTGGTTCCCGAGGTTGAAGGGGTAGGACTGTTCGGCGTCGACAACATCGCCTTGCGGCGTGCTCTGGATGCGCTCGACGGTGACCGCGTGGTGGCTTTTGAAGTGGTTGCTCCTTTGCCGGAAAATGCAAGGAATACGCTTACGGCCTTGACGGCGGCGCAGTATTTGCGCGATAACATTCTGACTTGGTGGAATAGGAGACTTTAAGGCATTGGAACTATGGTTCAGCGAAGATTTTTCGGGGGGTAGTCGATTTGGAGCGAGAGTGGAGCAGGTGCTCGCTTCGCATCGGAGTGACTTTCAGCAGATCGACATTCTTGAAACCGAGGCCTTCGGCAAGATGCTGGTCATCGACGGTAAGGTTCAGGCCTGCGAACTCGATGAGTTCGTTTACCATGAGATGTTGACTCACCCCGCACTGTTGAGCCATCCCTCGCCCAAGAAGGTCTTGGTGGCGGGCGGCGGAGACGGCGGGACGGTGAGGGAATGTCTTTTACATCCCGAGGTCCAAGAGATCACCCTGATCGAGATCGATCCTCAAGTGATCGAACTGTGTCAGCGCCACATACCGCGGTTGGCCTCGTCCTTGAATCAGAATCCACGCGTCAAAGTGAATGCTGCTGATGCCGCGGAAGCGATCCGTGCAGCCCGCGGTCTCGACGTCATCCTGGTCGACTCGAGCGACCCTGTGGGGCCGTCAGAGGCGCTCTTTCAGCCTGAGTTTTTTGCAGAAATTCATGCCGCCTTGGCCGAGGACGGGATCACTTGCTTGCAGGCGGGTTCTCCGTTTTTAGGGCTCAAACAGGTGGCTAAGATGGTGGTGGACCTGAAGAAATTCTTTCCAGTCGTTCACCTGATGACGATCCCGGTTCCTACCTATCCCGGCGGAACTTGGTGTCTAGCTTTGGCCTCGAAATCCGACCACAACCCCAGGGGCGACGGAGGCGAAACTTTGCGAAAGCGTTATGCTCAGCGCGGTCTCGAGGGAAACACCCGCTATTTAACGGCGGGTATGTTGGGACCGTGTTTTGAAGTGTCGCCCTTTTTACTCAAAGAGATCCACGCCTATCTCGCCAAAAGTCGTGAACTCGCCGGTTCCAGCGTTTAACCCTTCCGGGTATACGGCACCCCTTGATGCTTCAGATCTCAGGTCGTGGTTGGGAACGTGACGGTTTCGTCTGAGGTCAGGAACTCGAAAGACCGGGCAGGCCGTTGGCTTCTACTCGATCGCGATGACACCATGCTCGACGACCCTGGATATCTTCAGGATCCCGAGCAGGTGGTGTTTTTGCCCGGGGCCTTGACTGGCCTAGCCAGGTTTTTTCAGGCTGGATGGCCTTTAGTAGTGGTCACGAATCAGTCGGGGCTTGGTCGCGGCTATTTCGGCCTAGATAGGTTGGAAGCCGTCCATCGCAGAGTCGACGAGATTTTGGGTCTCCACGGAGTCGCTCTTTCCGGTCTCTATTTTTGTCCCCACGCGCCAGATGAGGGCTGTCGTTGTCGAAAACCAGAAACCGAACTCGCCGAGCGCGCCGCCCTCGACCTTGGCTTGACACTAGAGCGGGTGGTGATGGTGGGCGACAAGGCGAGCGACTTGAGCATGGGGCGTCGCATCGGGGCAGCTTACTTGGCTCAGATCGCCGCCAAGGGCCAACAACCGTTGCAAGCCGACGGATGCTTTGTCAGCCTCGAGGCTCTGGCTGATGAGTTGCTCTAAGGCTCGTTTCGTCTTGAGGCTCCTTCTTTTGTGGTCTTACCGAATTCCTATGGTATAATTCTCGAGTGAAAGGTCGCTATCCCCGTCATATCTCCGGCGTGGCGCTCATAACCGCACTTTTTTTTGGCGCCCTATGTCTAGGCTTGGCGACAGCTTTTCTCATTCAAGTTCCATTTGATCTCGGGGCGACTAGTACCCTAGAAAACAAGACGAGAGCTTCCTACATCGCTGAGGCCGCTGTGCAAGACACCATGGCCTGGATCAGTCACACCTTAGCAAAGGGACAAGAGCCTTGTACCGGTGGAGATCCCACACCGACCCGAAGGGGCACCTTGGACGGTTGGAACTGGACCTGTTTGGTGGAACCCGATTCGGGAACTCATCCCAACCCTGCGACGCAATTGAGAATCTATAAGCTAACAGCCATCGCCTCTAAGGATGGTGTTCAGCAGTACAGAGTGATCGCCGATGTTCAGGCAGGCCAGTCCTTTAGTCGTTTTTCCATCTTCATCGATCGAAGCGGGACGATAACCTACGATTTTGTGGTCACTAAGGAAAGCCGAGTCCAGGGTCCCGTTCATAAGAACCGTCCCATCAGTTTTCTCGTCAGTCCAGAGCTTCTTGCTGGTGATCCTCCAGGAGATCCTTTCGACTCCATCGTGTCGACGACAGACTCCAATCATCTTTGGTACAGCGAGGGCCGCTCCATCGCACCGCCGACTTATGCGCAGTACGATAGCATCTTCAAGCACGGAAGTTCGGATCTTCAATTCGGCGTCGCGCCGCGCGCGGTTCCCAGTGATTCGAAGATTCTGGCGGAGGCGGCCTGGGGTGGCGTCGTACCCCCTGCCCCATTTGTGGGGGTTGTGACAAATGATCTTGGTGGTCTGTTCATTGGGGGCGACGTAGACCGGTTGGAAATGAAGGTAAACCCCAGCGGTTTTTTCGTGCTGGAGATCGAGCAAATGGGCCAGGTGACCACCGTTACTGAGGATACGGCGTCCGGTAAACGCATCACAAGATGGCCGAGTGGGGCGACGTCTGAGGCCAGTGGCGTGGGCACCGGTGTCATTTTCGCAACCGGAGATATCAGAAGTCTTAAAGGAGTCAACAAAGGCCCCCACACAATCGCGAACCAGTTCGAAGCCGGGAAAACCATAGATATTTCTGGAAGCATCACTCGCGACGACACGCCAGTGGGTAGCGTACCGTCCTCCAACGGTGACCGACTGGGCATTGTCTCAAGTTCGATCTTCGTGGCGAAGGAAGCGGTGCTGCCGCGAAATATCGCGAATCCTCTGCGCATTTATGCGACTCTCTTGGCAACCGAAATTTTCGAAGTGAGGGACAGAGACTTTGGAAATGCCGGTGCGATGGCGATCTACGGGGGCATGGCCAGCGCCAAATCTTGGAAGACGGTAAAGCTCAACAACCTGACGGAATTGCGGGTGGTAAGCGGGTACGGTGGACTCTCGGGCTACGGCTCCGCGGATATCCTCTACGATAAACGCCTGGCGGATGAACCACCGCCAGAATACCCTACCACCGGTGCCGCGGACCTGAAAGTTCGCTCATGGCGGGAGCATCCGCTTTGAAATTCGGCGCCAGGTCTCAAGGTACAACGCTGCTAGAAGCCTTGGTCGCGGTCACAATCGTCCTTCTCGTTCTTCTCTCGTTGCTGGGAACGATCGCTTACGGCCTTCAAGGCATAGAGAACTCTGATGGTCACCAGAAAGCCGTGTATCATTGTCAGCGGATTTTTGAACTCATTCGAGGTCGCCGACTGAGCCAGACCGCGTGGGACCCGCCCTCTCGGGCCGTGGGCTTCTCTGACGCAGTTAACGATCGGAACGCTCTAGACGCGGCTCCGTTCGACAACGATCTACCTTCCGGTACGCGGTACACCCGAAGGATCGTCACGAAGCAGATCTCCGCCGATATCACCGACTATCAGTTTAAACTCTATGAGGTCGAAGTCACGGTATTCTGGAAAGTAAAGAGCCGCGAGAACCACTTCAAGTTGACAGGAATTTATCGTGCGCCCTGAGGCATTTCGTCCCCAGCGAACCTACGGTATCAGTCTGACAGAGGTCCTCGTCGCGGGTTCGATCTTGCTGATACTTTCCGCAGCTTTTGCTGCGATTTTTGCCCAGGCACGTTCAGGAACGGAGGGCGGGGGAGAACGGATACAGATCCGGAGCGTCCAGCGTGAAGCCCAGAGACGTTTAACACTTTTGTTGCGAGGCGCTATGGCGCCGAACGAGGTGGACCCAGCTATTGTTGTCCCCGAGGATGGTGAGACAAAACCAGAAGTTCGCTTTCACGCGCCAAGCGATCTTTTGGATTTCACTGAACCCTTTGATCCCAGAACACCCAAATACCCCGAATACCTAATAGACCGCAGTGCGAGCGAGGGAGGTTTGGTCGTTCGGAGGACTGACGGAGTCGGCGTGCTTCAGCGGATCGGACGCGATTTCCGCAGCGTGGAGTTTACTCGAAACGAGAAGTTTTCGTTAAGGGTCACCATCGTTTCCGAATCCAGGGTCCGTGGTTCCGGCGGTAGCGTCAAAATAATCCAGGAAGTGAGTGAGAACCTCATCATGTTGGTCGGTGTGAGGTAACAAGGGGGAAAGCGAACCAGGCGGCCGTCCTCGCTTTTATCCAGAAATGCCGCGCTCAGCAGCCTGGTGAACGAGTTCCAAGGCGCGTTGAACCCCAGGGATGGGGAGTAGGTTGGGACCGGCCGCCGGTAGGATTCGCCAAAGCTCTTCAACCTTACGGAGACGAATCCAAAAGTGCTGATCAAGTCCGTCTTCGCTGACAAAAACTTCCTGCATGGCGATCTGCTGCTTGGGATCGTATAGGAAGTTTTTGAACTCGACGTTGTGGGGCTCTTTTTCGCTTTGGGGCGCGAAGCTTTCGGGGTTGAAGTGTTTGGTCGTGTAGTGTCTCAACGGTCGTAACTCCTGAGTCTGTATGGTGCGGTGTTCACGCTTGTCGAAACGCAAACGGTAGAACTCTTGTCGTCCGCCAGACTGCCATTTCTTTTCATATTTCGTACCGAAGCTTGCCGAAATCACCTCGAGAGATGGCGACAACCCCGTGTTCGCGAGGCTCAGAGTTTCCAACATCTGGTCACGATAAGCGGGATCGTCGGTGACAACAGTCAGGTGGCCCCCCTCCTTGAGACGAGAGCCGCACAGCGCTACGAACTCTGGGGAGAATAGTCGAAACTTAGCGTGGCGTCGTTTGGGCCAGGGGCACGGAAAAAGAGCGGTGACGGAATCAACGCTCTTCTCTTGAAAGGCCCAAGCCAGGGCGGTTCGAGCGTCCTCCCAAAGAACCCTCAGGTTTTCGAGTCGTTGATTGTCAGCGGCACGCAGGGAGCGCCAGATCGAGCCCCAAGTGACTTCGATGCCCACATAGTTCGCGTCTCGATTTTCCGAGGCTGTGCGGACCAGATAGTCTCCGTTGCCAAATCCGATCTCGATATTCAAAGCAGCCGGTCGCTCAAATTCTTGATCCCAGTTCAGGGGCAAGAGACGCTCCCGCCAGGGAACGTAAGGCTTCAGACTTCCGTAGTTTGGACGTGACATTAAGTAGCAACGTACCTCGAAAAGTCGAGGCTCCCTTCTTACCTCCAAAGGTTGTAAGGGGTTTGCGAATCCAGGTCAGCGGGGATAGACGATCGATGGAACTCGTCGATATACAGAAAACCGAAGATCACCGAAGCGTTGAACTCGATCAAGTGGGCGTTTGCGATCTCAAGTACCCCATCACCGTCCTTGACCGGACCCAGGGTCATCAGCAGACCATTGCCACGGTCAGTCTCTCGGTATCGTTGCCGGCGAAGATTAAAGGAACCCACATGAGCCGCTTCATTGAAGTGTTGAATGCTCATCGCGGCGAGATCACTATGACCGCTATCCCTTCCATCCTGGCTCACCTCAAGGAAAGGCTAGACGCGCCCGCCGCGCAGATCTCGATGACTTTTCCCTATTTCATCGAGAAGGCCGCGCCGGTCACGGGTCTCAAGGGGTATCTTGACTGCGAGGCGACTTTCGTGGGCGCTTCTAGTGTTTCCGAGGGCGAAGACTTTGCGCTGCTAGTGAAGGTTCCGGTGGCCAGTCTCTGCCCCTGCAGCAAAGCCATCTCAGATTACGGGGCCCACAATCAGCGAGGCGAAGTGGCAATGCGGGTTCGTCTGGCCGAGCAGGATGGGAAACTGGCCAAGATGTTCATCGAGGAATTGATCGAGGTCGCTGAAAGCTCTGCCTCCGCCCCGCTCTATCCCCTTTTAAAGCGCAGCGACGAACGCTTCGTCACGATGCTGGCCTACGACAATCCCGCGTTCGTAGAGGACATCGCCCGCAATGTTTCGGTCAGGTTGCGTGAGGACCTCAGAATTCGTTCCTTTGAAGTCAAAGTGACCAATTTTGAGAGTATCCACGCTCACAACGCCTTCGCCATCTCCCGCTTTCAGCGCTAACCAAGCCTTATGGCCTTTCCCCGTCTGCTATGGACCGCCTACCGTCGCTATTTGGCAAACCACCTTTGGTTGCTGCTCTTGTCGATCTGCGCCATCGCTACGGGAGTAGCCGTCATTTTGGGAGTGGACGTCGCCAGCGTGAGCGCCCGGCGCTCTTTTGCGTTGTCCACGGATGCCTTAACCGGAAAAGCGACCCACAGTTTGATTGGCGGCGGGGTGGGATTGGACGAGAGTCTCTATCGGACTTTACGAGTTCAGTGGAAAATTCGAGCCTCAGCACCGGTGGTGGAAGGTTATGTCACCTTTTTTGGGGGCCGGAATAAGTCTTCGGAGGGTAGTACGTCACTGACCTTGCTGGGGATTGACTTGCTGGGCGACCGTGCGGTGCGCGACTGGACTGCCGGGGTGAGCGGGGGCACACTGAAAGGACGCGGGACAGCCCAAGCCTTGCCCTTGATTGGGTCGAGCGATAGGGTTGTAGTTTCTGATGCCACCGCCCGGAGGCTTGGCTGGGGGGTAGGGGAGACTCGGTCGGTGCAAGCCTCGGGCCGACCTTATAAGCTCCAATTGGCGGGAACTCTTCAGCCGAACAGTGCCGCGAGCTCGGCCGCGCTCGACAACCTCGTACTAGCAGACATCAGCACAGCCCAATCTGTGCTCGATCAATACGGGCGCCTGGACCGCATCGATCTCGTCCTGGGGAAGGGGGAGGCCGCTACTCTCAAGTCTCGACTCCCGCAAGGGATTACTCTACAGAGGGCCGGAACCAGTCGACAAACCGCGGGCGAACTCTCCTCGGCTTTTCACTTCAGTCTTCAGGCGTTATCGTACCTCTGTCTGCTGGTGGCGCTCTTTTTGATTTATAATGTTGTGAGTTTCACGGTGGCCCACCGTCGGCAGAGCTTGGGACGCCTCCGGATTCTTGGTGTCACGTCTTCGGAACTGCGAAGCCTTCTCATGCTGGAGGCTCTGGCCTTGGGATTTGCGGGGAGCTGCATGGGGATGGTTTTGGGACTCGGACTCGGTCGGGGCCTGGTGCCGTTAGTCTCTCGGACCATCAACGATCTGTATTACGTTCAGGCTATTACTCAGTTTTCTGTCGATCCGTGGTTGCTTTGCAAGGCCTTTCTCTGTGGCTTGCTCGCAACACTGTTCGCCGCTGGCCTTCCGGCGACTATGGCCGCGCGGACAGCACCGCTGACTCTTCTTTTTCGAGTCCAGGAGCGCGGACTCAATCTGCGGGGCGCATGGTGGAGTGCGGGTGTCGGTGTCCTGGCTTTGCTTTGTGGTGCAGTGGCACTCTTAAATTCCAGCTTGACCGCAGGACTGCTAGTCCTTCTTTTCATCGTCGTAGGCTTCGGACTTATGGTGCCGGGCTTGCTCTGTCTGTCCGTTGTTTTGGTCCTTCCGCTTCTTAAAGGCCTACCTTATCGAATGGCCCTTCAGGGACTACTGGCTCACTTAGAGAGGACAGCCACGGCCGCGGTGGCACTGACGGTCGCGGTGGCGGCCACGGTCTCTATCGCTATGATGGTCAGTTCCTTTCGCGGGACACTCACCTCATGGCTTGAGACGACCTTGAGCGCGGACGTGTACCTGTCGTTAAGGGACAGACCAGCCATGACCAAAGGGGCGACGCTGTCCCAAGATTTAGTCGATCAAGCCTTGCAGCTTCCCGGGGTGAAAGATTGGGCCGGCCAGAGAGTGCTGGCGGTACCGTCGGAAACCGGAGAGACCTTTTTGGTGGGCGTCAAGTCCGGAGGAACCTATCGGGAGTCTCTGTCGTTTCTGGAACTGGCCGATGAAGGGTGGGGGCGATTTGAGA
>JBBKWP010000049.1:0-7813 GCA_037968995.1 Candidatus Xenobia bacterium | reverse complement strand
AAGATCGACAGCATCTCTTCCCACCGACTTTTGAATTCCTTGTCTACGATCAACACTTTTGACTTCTCTCGAAAAGCCTCCTGAGCCAGTCGATAGACATCGACCATGGCCTTGCCCTGTTCTATGACATCGAACTGCTTGGCTCTCTTGCGAGCAGCATCCCGTTCCGCGCTCAGATCGCCGCGACCGAGCATCGAACGGATTCCCTCAGCCAATGACTCCGCGTTGTGCTCCGTCAGGATAGAGCAGTTCTCACTCACTGCCTCCCGAGTTCCGCTCGCTTCCACAGCAACAACGGGGAGACCAGACGCCATGGCCTCCAGAGTCACCAGGCCCTGCGTTTCCGTAACACTGGCGAAGACAAACAGATCCGAGGCCGACAGGTACACAGGCACCTTCTCAAAGGGAACCAAACCGGTGAAAGTCACCCGTTCCCCCACACCAAGCTCTTTGGCCAAGGCCTTAAGGTTGTCCAGTTCGTCGCCCGATCCCATGATGACCAAGCGCAAACTTTCATCTTCTAGTTTCGCAAAGGCTTCCACTAAGAGCGCAAAACTTTTCTCTTTAGCGAGACGTCCGATGGAAACCAGCACCTTGGAATCGTCGGTCCACCCCAACTCCCCGCGCGCCTGCTGCTGAGAGTATGCCGAAAACTTCTGCGTCTCAACGCCTGTCGGAACTACAGACACGTGAGACTCCAACCCATAGCTTTTTTTCAGCATAGCCTTGATGCTTTCACTCGGCACCACCACCCTGTGACAGTTTGCCATAAAAGATGCCAACCAGTGATCGATAAACTCCTTAACGTTCTCTTGGGGAAGCGGGTCCGCGTAGTGAGAGTAGTCTGCGTAGCGGGTGTGATAGGTGAAAACCAGCGGAATTTTCAGCTCCGCACTTTTTCGCTCCGCGACCCGCCCCAGAAGCGCGGGATGATTCGCGTGCAGAACGTGGGGCTTGAGGTTTCGCAAGACCCGGTCAACGTAAGGTGAGACCGGTAGAGTCAACGGATACTTCTGAAGCGGCAACTCGATCGCGGGATAACGGAAGATGTACGGCGCCCGATCCTCAATATCCCCACTGTCCGGACCAAAAACATAGACGTGGTGTCCTAGCGAGGTGAGCGCCTGACGGAAAGTCTCCACCGAGACCACCACACCGTTGGTGGTCGGCAAGTAGACGTTCGTGAACATTCCAACGCGAAGACGGTCTTCCCATTCATTCATCTTAGACTTCTTTCGTTACAGAATTTGCATAGAGAATCATGGCCGCGTTCCAGGACAACGGCTCCTCGGAGTGATAAAGCCTGGTCGATAAAGGTTCGCCCGTGGGTGCGTGGACTTCATAAACCGTACCGTCTCGGGCGACGGTAGCCAACATCTGGTCCACGATTTCCTGAGCCTTCTGGTGACGTCCCACCTTTTGATTTGCAACCGCGTGCCAACCACCGATCCACATCCAGGAACAGGAGGTGTGATAGTTCGGAATGCCCGCGATCCACATTTCAGGGCCAACGAGATAGAAAGGATATTCACGGTCGGTAACACGGGATGGAACCGGCACGTTCATCTCTTCTTTATCGGCATAATCGAGAATCGCGTAGGACTGTTTTTTGGTGGTCAGACCCCAAGCCACCGCCATAAAGTTCCCCGCGCTGGTGAACATCGCCGAATGGGGACTGTTTTTGAGATAGCCGCGGTTGTCGCAATAGAAGTGCTTGACAATACGCTCTTGGATCTCCGCCGCGCTCTCATCTCGCCGGTCAAGACGGTTGGGAAGAAAGCCCTCCACGTCCTCTAAAGATTTGACAGCTTTCCACCACAGCACGTTTGTGTAGAGGATAGCGCCCCGACGCCCAATCGAGTCGGCCCAATCCGCGAATGGACCTTGACGAATCAAGCCGTGGCGGCCTTTGTAGCGTTCTATCCAGTCGAGAGCTAACAGTACTTGACCGTGCAGATCGACGGCCAGTTCTTCATCCTTGGTGTGAAGGACACACTCTCCCCAAGCGATGACTAGGAGCAACACAGAGTCGAGCGACCGCGTACCGTGAGCGGTTATGAATCGCGGGATCAAGTTCGCATCGTTCGGCTGGACTCGTGCGAAGACAGAATGAAGGTAGCGCTCAATGAGCACCGTTGAGTGCATCTTGAGCGGAAGTTGGCCAGTGCTCTTCTGATGACGAAAGAAGAGCTTCACACCATCCTTTACCACATCGGAGCGACCTTCGGCGATCAAGCCGTAACTGGCGAAGCCAAAATCTCGCGCCCAAGGCTCGCGGAAGTGTCGAAAGCCGGCGCACAAAACAGTGGCACTCTGGGACGGTCCCACGCTGCGAACTTCAAGACATGCATCCAGGCATGCCCGCACAACTTCGATCGGCTCAAGGCCCTCGGTGCTCGGTCGAACGAGCACTTCGCGCCCTAATACCTTCTGAACCGTCCGATAAAAATCGAGCAATCCGTAGCCAAAGGACCAAAGCAAAAACTGTATCAATCTCGGTATCAAAAAAACATCTCCTCAGCTGAGGGCGCGCCGCGCCCAACCTATTGTCATCCGCCGTCAAAAGAAGCTGTTCTCAACCGCGAGAAAAACTCCCGGCGAGTCGAAACTTTTCTCTCCGCGAGAAAGAAAGGCAGTGACAGCCAATCTTCGAATAGGTCTCCTCAATGAGACGAATCACCCTCTTCCTTTTGAGCCTTATCGTTCTAGCGGGCTGCGGCAGCAGCGCTTCGAACGACTATGTATTGCCTGTGGCGCCTTTTTCCCCCGTGACATATCGAATAGGAGTCCTCGCGCCGCTAACCGGTGGACAAGTGGAGTTCGGGCGAGGCATTCGCAACGGTGCCCAACTCGCCGTTGACCAGTGGAACGAAAAGCACAGGTCCGCCGGACCACTCTTCGAACTGGTGGCAAAAGACGACTCCTCAGATCCCAGCGTGGGACTCGCCTCAGCTCGGCAACTGGCGGAGACAGCCGGACTCACAGGAGTCGTGGGAACTTACAACTCCGGGGTTGCCGCCGCCGTGCAGCCCACTTTCAAAACCGCCAACATCGCATTGATTTCGCCGGGCAATACCGACCCGACCCTCACGCTGGGACAAGATCTCAGCCGTCCCGTTCGGCCGTACGATAACTATTTTCGCCTCGTTGTGCCGGACACGTTACAAGGGCCCGCGCTGGCGGAGTATGTCTTCGTCGAACTCGGCTTAACCGAAGTCGCCATCGTGACCGAAGCGAAGTCCGTCAGCCAAAACCTAGCCGACGCCTTCGCCACAAAATTCACTCAACTCGGCGGCACGGTACTACTGCGTGAAGTGGCGCCCAATGGCACCTCGGACTATACAGCCATTCTTGGAAGAATCGCCTCCGTCAATCCTCCGGCTCTGTTTTACGCTGGCGAGATCCCCAACGCTTCTCTCGTCCGAGAGCAAGCCACGGGAGCAGGCATCCTAGGGCCTTTGGTGGGCGGCGATGGGGTCAAAAGTCAGGCCTACATCGATATGGCCAACGTGTCGACAGAAGGGGATATAGCGAGTTCCCTTGGAGCACCGGCCGAACTCCTACCCTCGGCCGCCACCTTTTTGACAAGCTATAACGCGGCTGGATTTGCTGAGCCTCCCTCGGATTTCGGCCCCTACGCCTACGACGCCGCAAACTTGCTCATTGAAGCCAGTGTGGTAGCGAGAGGCGACCGCTCAGGCGTCATAAGCTACCTGCAGAACGTGGATACACAGGGCGCCACGGGACGACTGTCCTTCGACGCCTTTGGCGATACCTTAAATCGCGTTCTCACCATCTACACGGTGCAGGCTCAGGAGTTTCTTCCCATCGAAATCGTCACCGTCAATCCTTAAGCGAGGTCGGAATCGCCTCGATGATCGACAGCGAAGATCGGTTCTACGGGGAACTCTAAGGCCATGAGGGGCTGATCCGAATCTGGCCAACTGGACGTGGGCGCCGGCACCCGATGTTCGCCAAAATTGACCGGCTCGGATGCTGGGAGCGTGACGGACCAGTAGCCTCCGAGCGGTTCACCCGTCTCAGAGAAGACTTCTAAGTGAAGGTCTTCACTGAGTCTATCTAAGGGCAATCGAAAGACCCCATCGTCGTCAAGTTTGGACCACGAACTCCAAGCCTCCAACCGTCCACCTGCCAAAGGAGTCCCGTCTTCAAGTACTATACGGCCTGTAGCGGTGAGCACAAAAAACGGCTCCAACCGGTCGACGGCTCCGTCCAGCTCGTCGAGTTCATAGGAACTGAGCAGCAGTCCACCACGACCCGAGACCAAGAGATCGATCTTACTCCACTCGGGCTTCGCGGCAAAGGACAACTCAAAACGGCCGTCGGGACGAGAATAAGACCAGGAGATGGCATCTCCGGACTCACTCTGTGCCGTCACCACCAAACCTCCGATTCCTATGGAGGCATGGTCTAAGGTCTGACCCGCCAAGCGGACCACCGAGTCCGCATCTACGATCGGCTCAAGACCCACCGACAATGCGGACAACGATGCTAAGTGATCGCGAAGACTACGAACCACATTCTCATCGACGCCTTCGCGCAGCGCCACCTCAAGAAAAAGCTCACTGATCTGAAAAGATTGAACATCTTCCACCAAATCAGTGAGCTTTTCGCCCTCTCCGGACGACACTTCAAACAGAACGGTTCCGTCCGCTCGATCCACGATCCGCATTAGGGTCAATTTCCTATCCAGCCCGAGGACTAGTTAGTGGGGAGGGAAACCTTGACTTGCTTAAGCTTGTCCACAATCAGGTTAAGATCGTGAGGCCCGAGTTCGGGTGACAAAGGCACCTCATCCTCCGCACCTTCTTCTCGTTTGATAATCGGGACCTTGCCGCCGACATCGTCAAAATTCACGCTACAGAACAAGGTGTTCGTGGCGAGCTTATAGACGAGTGGAATGTGCTCGTAGGGGGTGTTGGGGAACTCTCGGCCCCAAGCGCTTAGCACGCTCACTGTCAACTCCTCGAGACTGATGGGTTTCCCCTGCTCTTCGAGGACCCTGCGGATCACTTCCACGGCCGGGGTATTTTTCCCAATGTCTTTTAAAGCCATCGTAAACCTCTTTTCCTTCTCTCTTTTCGAGGGCAGATGTTTAGTCGTCCCCTCTGAGAATCCTTTCGCCGAAAGGCGAGAGACCCCGTGGAGTCCCAACTTCTTTGTGCACGACGGCCTCAGTGCAAGGGTCTTCTCCGCACAACGAAGAAATCGACTCGGTGAGCCATCAAACCGCCGAACTGATCCACCAACTTCTCGCTAAGCAAGTCCGCGCTTGGAAACAGGATGAACGCCTGGTCAGCGCTCAAGCCTACTTGCTCAGCCGATCCCACTCAATTGATGTGGAAGTCACCAAGATCGGGCCCCAGCCGATCTTGGCCGCTGAGGACCTCAACATCCTTCTTTCCGCTGCGGCCACCGAGCAGAGGGCCGGATTCGATTGGGACGTCGGCGACTCGGCTTATGCTTACCCACTTCGCCAAGAGAAGATGCTGCAGGGCGTTTGGCTGCTCTATCCCTCACCCTCGGGAGAGCCAAGCTCTCTTGAGTCTTGGGAGAACGACGCCCAGAGATTTTCCACTGAACTGTTTTCTTTACGTCAAGCTTCACTGGGGTGCCCTCCAACCTTTCGCCAACTGGTCGAGGCCATCTCAGATTACGAGGAAGACGAACCCTCGCCGAAAGCACAGTTACACTGGGAGCGAAGCCAAGCCCGCGTAACCGTCGCTGTGGAGGACGAATTGAGCGCCTCCTTAATGGTCGACTTTCTTCCGATCTTCTAACCCTGCCGGGCAGACTCCAACCCATTGGCGAACTCTTCCGCTTTCCCTGAGGAATCCCAATCACCAAGATCGAATCCGCTAACGTGCCAAGCCAGACCAATGTTTATGTCCTCTACACCGGGGGCACCTTCGGAATGATCCCTTCTGACCCCGAGCAGCCTTCCTCCGGCTTGATACCAGCAGGCGCCGAGCGACTCCGAGAGGCGCTTGAAGGCCTCGGCCGAGGAAGCGGTATCTCGTGGGACCTCAGATCGCTCACTGAAGCCGACGGGTCCGAAGTGGGCCCTCTCGACTCATCAGCAGTAGGACCGAGTCATTGGCTCACTATCGCCGCCGCCATCGAGCGAGTTTACGCGAAATACGATGGATTTGTGGTTCTTCACGGTACCGACACTATGGCCTACACGGCTTCGGCACTTTCCTTTCTTCTGGTCAACCTAGCCAAGCCAGTGGTGGTCACCGGCAGCCAAAGCCCGGTGTTCGCCGAGCGAACCGACGCCTACCAAAACTTCCTAAACGCTCTTTATGTGGCCGGTTACAAAGCGACCGGAGTGACCAAAGTCCCAGAGGTGACAGTCGCTTTCGGAGACCACCTCCTGAGAGGAAATCGAACCAGGAAAGTCAGCGTAGAAGCCAGAGATGGCTTTGCCTCTCCGAACTACCCCGTGCTAGGAACCTTTGGAGAGTCCATCAGAATCCACCGCAAGAGAATCCGCCCGGCTCCCCCACCCGATCGCCCGTTCTACGTCCATCGGAGACTCGACGACAGGGTCATGGACCTCACACTGTTTCCGGGCGTTCGCGGTAGCCAACTCCGCCCGTTCTTCGAGCGCGACGACCTCAAAGGCTTCGTTCTGAGAACCTTCGGGAGCGGCACGACGCCGCGCGACCCCGAACTTCTGGAAGTGGTCGCCCAAGCGGCTCGGGAAGGGAAAATGTTGTTAGTCGTTACCCAATGCCTGGAGGGCGGTGTCGACCTCGGCAAGTATGGAGCATC
Source organism: Candidatus Xenobia bacterium (assembly GCA_037968995.1). Taxonomy (GTDB): domain Bacteria; phylum Vulcanimicrobiota; class Xenobia; order Xenobiales; family JADMJV01; genus JAEXNA01. The sequence goes on along the minus strand of JBBKWP010000049.1, from coordinate 1,015 downwards.
AACGACCTTGCTTGAGTCGAGAGTCGTGAGTGGATTCGACCTCACCCCTGAAGCGGCTCTCACAAAACTCATGTGGATGATGGCCCTGGAACCCGGCCCGGAAATGGAAGCCCAAATTCAGATGAGCCATCGTGGCGAGCAGTCGTACGAGCATCACCATCTGACCTTCGAAGGGTGCACCTCTGTACAGAAGCTAACGGTTTCAGGACACCTCACTACCCGGGTCCAGAGAAAGCAGATCAAGCGTGCCATGCTGAGAGTTCGAAATTCCGACGCCGCTGAACTCCGTTTCTTTCTCAACGCCACCGGTATCGAACCGGAGACGCCCACGGAAGACGTGCGTTGCTTGGGACGACTCTCGAGCAACGACGGTCATGGAACTCTTGATGTCACCGATACTCTGAAGGGCCTCATGATCCCCGATCGACCCCTCCGTCTGACCGTCACCAGCGGAGGAGCCGACTTCAGCTACTCGAGACTCGACTTGACGCTCCTGGCCGTCGCCGACTCCTAGGGATACGCCTGTGGCGTCCTTGAGGAATCCAGCCGGCCTCCCAGTACCCTGACGCAAGAAAGGAGGGCCTCCTGCGAGACCCTCCTTTCCAATGAAACTGACCGGAGGTCTTAAGGGTCGTCCCTCAAGAGACCTACGATTTCTTGCCGAAGGCTAAGAACCCACCAACTCCAGCCAAGAGAAGAAGTCCGACCGCGATCAGACCCCAGTTCTTGCTTCCACCACCGGCGGCGCCGCCGGAAGCGATCTCTGAAGCGGAAACTCCCAGCATAGCTTGACCGGCCTCTTGGACCTGGGCCAGTTTGCCTTCAACACCCAACTCGGGCTGTACCACAGGGACCAAAGCTACCTGATCGGCGGCGGCGTCCATGGTTACTTTCGCTGCACTGGGAAGCCCGAAGACTTCTTTGATGCCGGCGGCATCTTTTCCAGGCATAAAGTTCGAGAAGAAAAACTTCAAATCGGAGTTCCCCTTACCGTCTTCCCCCATCGTGACATCCA
>JBBKWP010000048.1:0-9860 GCA_037968995.1 Candidatus Xenobia bacterium | reverse complement strand
AGGTGGGGCCGTGGAGTGGAGGAATCCACTTTGATGGTCTATCTCCTCCAAGCTCTCGGAGCTCTTCCTTTCTTGGGATTGGCTGCTCTTGCCGCCGGACTGTCCGTCGCTCCCGGACTCTATGTCTTTTCGCAACTCCATCTTCAATGCACTGCGATTCCCGCCCCGTGGCTGTATCCGGCCCTGGGAATTTCGGCAGTTTTGGGCTACATCACCTATGGCTTCAGTCTGCTCTTGATAGCCCCCCTGCTGAACTTCGTGCTAGGCGGGCGCCTGAAGCCCTACAGAGGAAAGCAAGTCTCGGTCGGGATCTTGCGTTGGTACGTTCACGCGACGCTAACGATGCTGCCTCGACTGACTTTTCTAGACTTCATATGTCCAACACCGTTCTTAAATCTGTATTACAGTTTGATGGGCATGAAGATGGGCCGTGGGGTGACCATCAACACCACCGCCATCGCGGATCCTTCGATGATCGAATTGGGCGACCGGGTGACCTTAGGGGGTTCCTGCAGTGTGATGGGCCACTACGCCCAAGGCGGATTCATGGTGATCGCACCGACCAAGATCGGGGCGGGTGCCACCATCGGGCTGAGGGCAATCATCATGGGCGGCTCGGAAGTCGGGGCCAAGGCTAAGGTGATGGCGGGTTCTTTTGTGTTACCGAAAACCATCATACCGCCGGGAGAGACGTGGGGGGGAATCCCCGCGGTGAAAATCGACCGAAAAGCAGAAAGACAAGAATCATGATCGCGACCATTTTTATGCGCTTGGCTCTGGTGGCGGGCCTGATCGCCCTGTGGTTCGCTACCCAAAAAGTCATCGGATCTCAGGGTCTTCCAGAGGGTGGAATCGGAGACAAAATTCACGACCTTATGGCTCCGCTCCATAAGAAGCTCTTTCACAACCGACGCTGGGCCCGAATCCTTCTGATCACTAGTTCGCTGGGCATCGATCTTCTAGGATTGACAGTGCTCGGGTTGGGGATCTTCGGTCCGAGCTTTCGCCCCATCATAGGTCTCTTTCTCATCTTGCTCCTCCGGCAAAGCTCGCAGTATCTGACGGCACTACCGGCCCCCGAGGGTATGATCTGGGAGGACCCTGGAGTGCCGTCCTTGTTTGTCACCTACGGAGTGACCAACGACCTCTTCTTTTCCGGTCACACGGCACTGGCTGTCTATGGAGGCTTGGTGGTGGCCCATCTCGGCAACCCCTATCTCACCGCTGCGGCGATACTTTTGGGACTCTATGAAATCTTCGCGGTTCTGGCTTTACGAGCCCACTGGACCATGGACGTCTACGCGGGACTTGTGAGTGCCGCGCTCTGTTTCATGCTCACGCACTGACGACGGGCCCACTCCATTGTACTTTGAGACGACTCTGAACTGTCGAGCGTCTGTTCGCTGCGCCTAGTACACCTGACAGGATAGGACTTTCTCGGTGGCTCCTATACGGATAATCCGATACAGATGCCCCCCACCTGCCACGAAAGGGTCCTTGCCGCCGAGGCCAATTTAGAGGATAATGAAGGGTAGCTCATCCGTCCGGAACGATTTTTCGCGTGTGTGAGCCACAGCTATTTCCCGTCCATTCGAAAGGCAGAATTCTATTGTTCAAGCAAGGCGATCCAGTTTTCCACACACAGCAGGGCATAGGAGTCATACGCTCCATTCAAGAGCAAGAGATCATGGGCTCTAAGTCCCTCTTCACGACCCTATATTTCGAGCGCAGTGGGCTTGAGGTCATCATTCCCAAGTCCACCTTTGAGCAAAAAGTTCGCTCTCTAATGAGCGAGACCAAGGCTCAAGGTGTGTTCACCTACATCGACGGCTTGCACGAACCTACCGAGCCGCTTTGGAAAGCCCGCCAAAAGCAGAATCACGGACGCTTGGCCGGCGGCGACACCTTGGAGCTTTGCTCGGTGGCCAAAAGTCTCATACGCTTGCGCCGTAAGGGACCGTTGACGGCCGGAGATCAAACCCATTTGCGGCGCTCATTAGACATGTTGGCCGAAGAACTCAGTGCTGTTCTGGGTGGTGAAATGGAGCCAATGAGTCTGCGATTGGAGCAAGCCTGTACCGCCTCACTCGCTGCACCTGAGCGACCACAAGACGATGCTACTGGTCTGTCCGTAGCCTAGAAGCTGACCATGCAGGTAGGTGCCCTCGCGCCAACAGCCAATCTCCTGGAAAACAAAAAATCCCCAGGAGAGCATTATGCCCGTTGACAGAAAAGCGTTAGCCAACGCCCTTGCCGACTCATCGAAGACCGTGCATTACATTGTCGATCGTAGCAATGGAAAAATCTTAACGCTAGATCTCAATAACAAAGACTCTGTGACCATCATGACCCAGCGAATGTCCACCGATAAGGCTCGCTATGTCCAGATACCCAAAATCAAGGGGCGGGGCCACTTCGAAGAGATGGAGCGGTTCATCTCCCAATTGCAAGATCCGCATCTCAAAGAGCGACTGCAACGAACGCTGGCAAGTCACGCCCCCGCTCGTGAGTTTCGGGATGTGCTTCAAACCAAGCCCAAAGAGTTGCGGGCTTGGGAGACCTTCCATCAGGAGACCACCGACAAAAGGGTCACGGAATTCCTGCGGGCCTACAGTCTCACCTAGCTATCACAGAGCGTAGCCACTGAGCCTTTCGAGCTACGAGGCGAAGCAAAGAGAGGAATGGACCAACAGGAAGATTTCAGAAGCAGTACATATGGACCTTATCAGTTCTTGTTACATGTCGTATGATAACAGCAGAGGTTAACCCCTCTGACCCTTGGCGGATGACCCCCCCCGATGCCGAGGGTCTTTTTTATTTCCCCGGAAAGTTGCTTGGCGCTGCTGGTCAACTGTCCGCTGTTTCGGCCTGCGGCAAGGCGAGAACTCGCTCGCCCTCCTGGAACTGTCGGCCTGTGTCCGCAACCTCCCAGAAGCCATCCTCACCCAGGACCACCAGCGGTCTGACGAGTTGGGAGTCCGGCCCCACAGTGACCACTTGAGGCCGCTTGCCCTCTTCCCAAAGCTGCCGTATCTCTTCTCTGGTCAGGTCGGCGAAGGAGCGGCCGGTCTCCGGATTCATCTCACCGCCAGGATTCACGCGAAACACATTCGCTCGACCCAGTGCTTCGCGATACTTAAGTACAGCCAGGGTGTTGACCTCATCATTTGTCAAAACGGCCAGCAACGCTCCGATCTCGCCAAAATCCAGTCGCTCTTCCATCTGGCGCGAGAGAATGTCGCCCTCCATCACCTCGAGCCCCTCCTCCCGAGCGAGCCTGACCTTCTCGGCGTGAGAGTCCACCACCAGTACCGGCACGCCTGCCTCGACTAGAGCCCGTGCGAAGTAGCGTACCCTCTCGTGAGCCCCGACGATCAAAAGTCTCCCTTTCCCCTTGCGGGCCAACCCCAAGGCGCGGGCCAGGGGTGTCGCGGCCAGTCCGCTGGAAATGACACTCCCGGTGATCACCAGAAAGGTGATGATCATGAGGTCGTCGGAGCCGGCATAGCTCGATTTTTCCAATTCTAGTGCGAACACTGAGGCGATTGAGGCCGCTACAATTCCCCTTGGCCCGATGGCAGCCAGGAACGCTTTCTCTTTCCAAGTCAAGCCGCTTTGAATCGTGCTGAGGAACACCGCGGCCGGTCTAACCAGCAGAACCAACGCGGCGACAAAGACAAACCAGGAAACCCTGACCTGGGTGAGCGTCTCCCACGGAATGCGGGCGGACAGCGTGATGAACAGTGTGGAGATCAACAGCACACTGAGATTCTCTTTGAAGCCACGGATATGATGAAGCGATATCTTTCTGTCGTGGGAAACGAACAGACCAAGAAGAGTGACGGCGGCCAACCCGCTCTCCGGTTGAACGATATCGCACAGCCCATAGAGCAGCAGAGCGACCCCCAGGGCAAGAGGTGCTTGCAGGTGATCCGGTATCCAAAACCTGCGCAAACAGAAAAGCAGAGCGCCGGCGAAAAAACCCGCTCCAAACAGCGTCAGCAAAACCGTTTTGAAAAGACTCATCGCTGCGATGGAAGAAAAATTTGTGAGTTCACCACCTCGGATGGCTTCGAACACCACTACTGCCAAGAGGGCTCCGATGGGGTCGTTGACCATGCCTTCCCATTTCAAAATCACTCCAACACGCCCACTCAGCCCGACTTGGCGCAAGAGAGGCAGCACAACAGTAGGACCTGTCACAACCAAGATAGCGGCCTGCAGCAAGGCTAACTCGAAAGGAAATCCCAGCAGCTTCATGGACAGCAAAGTGACGAGCACCCAGGTGATCAAAGAGCCGAAAAGGACCAGGCGACGAACACTCTTTTGGGTGCCGCTTTCGTTCAGATCAGAAAACTTGAGGCTCAGCCCCCCCTCAAAAAGAATGATGGCCACGCTGAGAGCTACCATGGGCTGAAGGAATTGGCCAAAAAGTTTGTCGGGATGCAGAAATCCTGTGACAGGTCCCGCCAAAAGCCCCGTGGCGATCAAGGTAACGATAGCCGGGAGTTTGAGCCTCCACGCCAGCCATTGCGAACCCAGTCCTAGGGCGAAAATCGAGGCGAGAGGAAAAACGGTGTTCTCGTGCATTGCGTAAGAATACTCAAAACGAGAGATTGTTACCAGAGCTTGGGTGTTGAAACCAAAATGGAAATGCGGAGAACTCGCGAGTTTGTCCGGACTTCAGATTCGGCCTCAAAGGAGGCCGCGCAGCGACCGGACCACGAACTATCCTAGAGCTATTTGAGCAACGCTCAAGGCTTCGATGGCGGCAGGTGAGAGACCTAATATCGTCAGGGAACAGCCGTGGCCCGCCAGCCACTTGCGGGCACTGATCAACAGTCGGGTGGGTTTGGGATCCATTCGCGAGACCTGGCTCAGATCGAGGCCGAGGTGCTGATGGCCATCTCCCCCGGCTTCTTCCAGAGGGCTTAGCAAACCGTCAAAGTTCTCGTTCGTAAGGGCACCTTGCACGCAAAAAACGGGCAGACAGAACTTTTCGGTAGTGGTGACTTTCATGATTCAAGGTCCTCGCTTATTGGCTTACCTCGTGATTCTACACCACGGGTCAAGCCTCAGTCGAATCTCTACAAGAATTGTCCTCCGCCCGGAGAAAAGCACTGGCACGGGGCCACAGCGACCACGGGCATGGCCCACATCGCTATTCACGAGAAACTCGACGGCAAAGCTGTTGACTGGCTAGAGAAGGTCAGCGACGAACAGTTTCAGGCCTAGATTTCAGAACTCTTTGAGTGTCCTCCGCTAGACTGCGGACATGTCACAAATAGGAAGATTCGCTGAACGTATCGATCGCTTAGATGATCGTTTTCGCTGGGCACGCGTGGGCTCCAGGGGCCCGGAACCTGTGGGGCAAGATCCTCATCCGGTGGCCGATCCGCAAAGCCTGGCCATCGATCGCCTGGAATGGACTCGCGATCCCGCCAAAGGTGGCAACAGTGACGACAAGAGTATTCAAGAAGGCGCCGTGGCCGTTCTGGCCGAGCACTTGGGTGCTCTCCACGGACTCCGCCGAGAGACGACGGGACATTCTGAATTCACCGACTCCACGCAGCAAGCTTGGGATGTCAAAAGCCCGGTGTCACCGGACCGTCCAGGCTGGGTCTTCGACCCCTACCATCACCTTGAGGTGGCTACGGAGGAAATCGCCGGTGGCGAGTCCGTACTGCTAGACATGAGTCGTTTGAAGACAGACGATTCCCTTCAACTTTTACAGGTGCTTCAGGATGGGACGACGCTGGCTCAGCGTGGCCATCTCTTGCTCCTACTCGATGAAGAGCTCGTGGCAGCTTAGCTCCACCTCATTGTTTAGAACAGTCGAATCGCGGCGCCGACCGCAGAGAATCACGAGCCGGTTAGCTCTCATAGAGAATCCCCGCGAATCAGGAGAACCTGTCGGGGGGAATCGTCCTTCGTGGCAGTCGACCTCCATGTTTTCAGATTCTTATCGAACTCGAGCTTACCGTGAAGATTCTTGCCACTGTCGAAGTGCAACACACAGGTCGTCCAAGCTGGGTTTTTCACTTTGCTGTCGACCATAGCCATGTCGTTGAGCCTGGGTAAGCGCCAGTCGTTACCCATGGCTTTGCAGCGCGCGCGGGCTTCAGCCAGAGTGAGCTTCAGCGGTTTACCATCAGCACCAACTAGGACCTGCCAATCCGCTCCGCTGAGCGGAGCCTCCTCGACGATCGTCGGGGTTTGAGTCACCGTCTGAGCGGGCGTCTGCATGAGCATTTCCGCATTTTCTGCAGTGGGAGTGCTTCCTATAACACCCTTGAGCCCGCCCACCAAGAGAGCGGCCGCCAGAAAACAGAAGATGAGCGTCCCACCAGAGCCGAGGTATCCAAAAACCCGCAAGACGCTGCGTCCACTGGGGCCGATACCTCGCCAGATCGCCCGGGGTAACTTCCAGCCAAAAATGGCGGCGAATATCAAGCCTACGATGAAGCCGAGGACTTCCGCGAACCCACCTCGGCCGAGCAGAGTCACGGTGGCGAGCAGTCCCAGCAAAAATCCGCTCAGACCAAAGAACGCTCCCATACCGTTGATCACGTTGTAACCAGGTGGGTGAGTTTTAAAAAAACGGGTGTCTCGCTGAGGTGGTTTGTAGTTGAGTTCTCGTTCCAACTGCTCGCTATCCGACACGGTCACCTCCTGTGAAAATCGTTCCTCTTGGTCCTAGGTCTGGACAGCTTCCCGATCAGCGCGGCGCGTAGATACGCTCGCTCAGGGACTGAGCGCGTTGGACCATGACCTTCTCGGCTGGGGTCAAGCTGGTTGGGTCGACCAGAGCACGCGAGAGAAGCTTGCGCAAGGCTCCGTTGGCCACGGGAAAACGTCGCTCAATATCCCATTCCTGTTCTGCGATCTGATGCTGGTCTAGACCTACCGTAAGGGCCATCTCTTGCTCTTTGTCAGCGATCTGCTGAGAAGTCACTCCCTCGTTGTCGAGGAAGGCGTTAACCCAGTCATCACTGACGAGGTGTTCTTCCCGCTCGGTCACGGTGTCCACGTTTCCGAAAGGAAGCTTCGATGCGATGCGATCGGTTGGCTTCTCTCGCTCGGGCAACTTGCCGACCAAGTTTTTCGCCAACCTGAACGCCTTGATGGCGCGTCCAGGAATAGCGCTATCGGCCGGTTGAGAAACGGCGCCCGCAGTGTTGAAACTGAGCATCGGGTTCTTCCCGCTGGTCAACCCATCAGAGCCCAGGATAGGATTCCCTTTGTCTAGCTCGACGAGATTCTGATCGACCAACTGCTGGATGAGGGGTCCGGCCGACAAGGCGCGCTTGTCGTAGCCGGCGGCGATCACAAAGAGGTCGATGTTAGGAAGTTCCGTGGCGCTGTCGGGCGGCCCACCCTCTCCGTAAATTCCGGCTTGAACCCAACTTTGCCGCTGCGCCTCGAGGCTCTGTTTCGCGCTGTCACTCTTGAGATCGAGCTTGAGAGTAACTCCTCGTTCACTTTGGATGGAAGAGATGTTCACTGACTTAGCGGAAAAGCGCTCGCCCATCTCTCGAATTCTCACGCGCCCCGCAGACTCTGCTTCCAACAGTTCCATCATGGTTTCGGCCGTGACCGGGGTCTCGAAGTTCTCCGATTCTTCCAAAGCACGGGCGGCGATCTGCGGGTTAGTGATGGCTTTTTCTATCACATTGGGATGAATCACTGAAGTGGGGATCTGAGTCTGGTAAGGCTCTAAAGGGTCTGAGGTGTAGATATCCACCGTCACTCCCTCGTTGAGGGCGAGCAACTCCAAGGCGCCCTTGGTAGCCGACTCGCCGCCGCCAATCATGCCGATTCGACTGCCGGGAGGGAGCGACTTGATGATGTTGCGCAGTTCGGGTCGGCCCAGCATCCGTTCGCTCATTACCAAATTCTGGGCGATCTTGCCGTCTTTCAAACCGCTCTGTAGACTGAGAAGGTCTTGACTCTTACTGATAAGATCGTTGTCGTCGCACAGACTGATCGCGCTTTCAACGCTGCTCAGGTCACTAAGGCAGCGTGCGTACTCACCGTCGCTGCCGACGAATCCCGTCGCCATGACCAAAGAGCGGGCCAAGATCTGATGGCCTTTTTCGGTCTTGATGCTAAACAGCGTTTGGTCACCCCGCTCCACTTTCTCAATCGTGGTCACAGGACTGCTTTCCGAGATGAAGGTGTTGGGATAGTGCTCGCTCAGCCCGTTGGCGACCTGAGCCATGTGATCGAACAGTTCGGAACGGTTGGCGGGCGCCTTTGTCTCTCCCCCTTGGGCCGAGGAGACGCCGTGCTCTTTCTCACCTACCGCCAAATTCCAGCTAGAGCGGGCCTCATTGCCCTTCTCCCGGCTTTTGGCCAGATGACGGGGCAACGACACATCAATACCGAGTTGCGCGGGACTGCCGACATAAATGAGGTTGGAGGTGTCGCCGCTGGTGCGCAGTTGATGGACGGACTGAGCGCCTGAATCGGAAAATCCTTGCCCTATCTTACCGCCCTCGAAAACCACAGTTCGACAACCTGCCTCAGAGAGGTGATAGGCAGTGGAAAGACCGCCCGGGCCGCCCCCCACGATCACCGAATCCGCAATGGACAAACCTGTCTTAGCATCGGTGTCCCAATTCAAGGCCGCCGTGGCTAGAGCCAAGTGACCTGAACTGACGTAGTGTTCTCTCGTCCGGCTGAGGCCGTCGGCTTTGAGCTTGGGGAAATCTTCTAGGGCCTGCCATAGACCGGCTTGTTCTTTGAGGGGGCGGATCTCTGCGTTGTCGGGATCATCCAGACTTAAGGCCAGCAGGCCGTTGTAAAGCCGGCGGGGACTGGCGGCGTTCAGCTTGTCGAGCAACGGGAGAAGATTGGAGACGTCCTTGCCTTGTTCTGAAAGAGAACTCAGTCCCCGGCTTAGGTCCTGTCGAAACTGTAATCGGACTTCAGGGAACGACGCATCCCCATCAAGATATAGGCCACGGAACAGACCAGCCTCGGACTGGCTCCCGACGTCCTGCAAAAGGGAGGTGCCGGACACGGTGGCATCCGCGTAAGGAGAGTCGGGAACTTCCGGTGTCACCGGAGCCATTTGCAGGCTCGACGGTGGGTCAGACTCTCGTCCCGCAGTTCGACGGAAGGAGTCGCCATCAACGGTGGGCGCAACCTCCTGGAGCGTCGCGGGCGGCTTTTTCTCCACGGTAGCACCGTTGGACAACATCTTAGCGGACAAAAAGCTTTGGGAAAAATCGCTTATTTTCATGGTAGCTCTATCTTACGGATAGAACCTGAATTTTCTCTGAAAAGATTGGAATCGGCCCTGGTGGCGTCAGGAGATGCGGCGCCTAGTTTGCGTAGCCCAAGTCTCGACGAGTGTGTCCGCCTCCTGTGGCGGTGCGGGTCCAAAAGCCGTGCTCTTGAGCCGTCTGAAGAATGTCGTCTGAAACAGAGCCGCGTTCGATACTTTTGAGATTGGCTTTGATGCCCGCCTCGCGCACCTGGTCGGCGAGAGATCCCATCACCTCATCCGTAGCAAAACGAGAGTCGTTCTTAGCTTCCAAGTCGCCGGCAATCCCGTGCTCTTTGAGAGACTTAATCATGGTGGACATCGGGTAGATTTGAGACTGACCATCCGCATTGCGCAGACGTGTCACCTCGGCCAACGTCATATCGCTGACCTTCGTGTCCTTGCCGAGCTTGCCGAGGGGGTCGTGGAAGCCATCTTTTGCCATGGGTTGGGACCAGTGGGTGGCTACCGGAACTCCGTCCTTGGTGATCAACATATCGATGTCGATGCTGGCGTAATCATGATCGGCCGCGAATTTGATTCCGGCCGGAGTATTTTCGAACGCGTAAGTATCCGGCGCCCCAGGGGC
>JBBKWP010000047.1:0-4318 GCA_037968995.1 Candidatus Xenobia bacterium | reverse complement strand
GCCTTGGAGACGAGGTGGGAGAGTAGGAAACTGCCAGGTTGTTTTTGTCGAGGCCCCGGTTAACCCCGGGGCCTCTCTTTATTTTGTGGCACCAGCGATTCCCTATCTTCCAAAGTTGGAGACGTGGCCTCCGGCTTCGCCTTCGGAACACCTTCGGCTTGGGGAGAGTAGGAAACTGCTAGGTTTTTTTTGACGAGGCCCCGGTTAACCCCGGGGCCTCTCTTTATTTTAGCCCAGCTAGCGATAGCTGGGCTTCTTTTGTTTCTGGGTTTAGCATCTGGCGTGTTTAAGCTACTCCCGACACTGGTTTGGTAATGCCGACGCCGTCGACGACCTTGATGCTGTTCGCGTCCCTCGTCCGTCGAGCGCTTTTTGACTGAATGAGGTAGGGGAGTCGAAGGCGAGACCCCCCCAATGGGTCGAATGGCGTGGGGTGGCACATAAGGATATCTATCGCATTGTTGTTGTTGGAGCGGGCTTCGCGGGGTTAGCGGTCGTGAAGGCTCTTCCAGATGATTCACGGATCGCGATAACTATTGTCGACCGTCGCAATCACCATCTCTTTCAGGCCTTGCTCTATCAAGTTGCGACCGCCGGCCTCAACCCCAGTGAGATCGCTAGTCCGGTGCGGGCCTTGTTTCGGACGAGGAAGAACGTTCGTGTACTGCTCGGAGAGCTCACAGGACTCGACAAGGATCGGTGCGAGGCGATTTTCGACGGTGGAGACACGAGGCTGCCATACGATAGCTTGGTCCTGGCCATCGGGGGTCAGACTTCCTTCTTTGGTAACGACCACTGGCGCGACCACTGTTTTCCACTTAAGTCTATCGAGGAAGCGCTGGCGATTAGACAACGGGTTCTGCTCGCATTCGAGGAAGCCGAAAAGTCGTCGGACCCGGTTCGTCAGAACCAGTTGATGAGCATTGTCGTCATCGGAGGTGGACCTACTGGTGTTGAACTTTCCGGTGCGTTCGCCGAATTGAGAAGCCACGTATTGCGGTGGGATTTTCGCAACATCGATCCCGGCGATGCCAGAATTGTTCTATTAGAAGGGGGACCAAGGGTCCTCAGCGTCTTCCCGCCAGAACTCTCCGCGGCCGCCCATCGGGACCTTGAGGAACTTGGCGTGGAGGTAAGGGTCTCCGAACGTGTGCTCGATATCGCTCAAGGCCAGGTATTCACGAATCGGGGGCTGCTGGAGGCGCATACCGTGGTTTGGGCCGGAGGCATCAGCGGGCAGCCTTTGGCTGAAGTCTTTGGCTTTCCGCTCAATGAGCGCGCTCAAGTCCAGGTGGATGCCTACCACCAGCCGATCACAGATAAGAGAGTCTTTTGCCTAGGCGACATGGCAACGTTCACAGACTCCCGCACCGGGACAACGCTGCCCGCGATGGCCCCGGTAGCGATGCAGCAAGGACGACACTGCGGACAGAACCTGGTGCGACAGTGGGAGGGCAAGGCTCTGGTCGCGTTCGAGTACGAAGACCCTGGAATTATGGCGACGGTGGGACGTACCAGAGGGGTTGCTTTTCTCCATGGTCGGATGACAAGTGGGACCAGGGGTTGGTTTTTATGGCTCACCCACCACCTTCTGCGGATCGTCGATTTTCAGAACCGAGTTTTGGTGACCTTCAGGTGGGCCTGGGCTTATCTAGGATGGAAATGGGGCGTACGCCTTGTCTACGGTGGAGTGACACCGACTGACCCATCGAAGACCGCAAAGGCACCCGAGGGAACTGGGACTTGAAGAAAGAATTGTCGGCTATGCACGGTCGACCCCTGGTGCTCCCGGCGTTTCCTCTGGTGGGACGTGCCCCGGAGCTCGCCCAGATAGAACAGTGGATGACAACTCCTTCGGTACGGATTGTCACCGCTGTAGGCATGGGTGGGATTGGGAAAACCAGGTTGGCTCAGGAGGTCGCGAAAAGCTGGACTCAGGCTTTGGTCTGGGTACGCCTCGACGACGTTACGGACAGTGAACACTCCATTTTGGCACGGCTGGGACAAACTCTGGAGCTTCCTGAGTGCCCGTGGGAAGAATGGCATACACGCCTTGACACAGTCCTCCCATCGACGACTTTAATCGTGTTCGACAACCTGGAACATCTCAGAGGGCAGGCCTCTAGTCTTTCGGAACTGGTGGGCAGACATCCACAATTGAAGATCCTCTCTACGAGCCGCTCGCCCCTCTTAGTGGTTGGAGAGCGACTTCTCAATGTTGATCCTCTTGGACAGTCAGAGGCGCTTTCGCTTTTTCTAGAGCGTGCCCGCGCGGTTCGGCCAGAGTTTGCTATCTCGACGGAGAACGAGGACTTACTGAAAGCTCTTTGCCGGCGCCTCGACGGCATTCCCCTCAGTCTTGAGTTGGCGGCCGCGCGTCTGCGCCATCTCGGCTTGGGAGAGCTGTATCGCAGCCTAGAAAACGATCTGCAACTCCTTAGCGGCGGAGGACCCGATCGGCCAGATAGGCAGAAGACCCTGAGTAACACCTTGGACTGGAGTTACAGACTTCTCACCCCGCGAGAACAAGAAACGTTCCGCATCCTCTCGGTATTTCGTGGCGGATTTGATACGGCAGCGCTTCGGGCTGTTGGTGGGGGAGCCTCCGAGCTATTGTCCTTGAGCGACCACAGTTTAGTCTGGGCCCAACCGACAGCCTCAGGGGATTCCCGCTTCTCGTTGTTGGAGACCGTGCGGACCTATGCTGACACCTTGCTCCAGGAGGCGGGAGACGGAACTCGATACGACGAGGCACACGCCCGTTACTATGAAGAACTGGCTACTACCGTTGAGGGTTGGCGAGGAGGGAGCCGCCACCCAGACGGCTTGAAGCTTCTTGCTCGGGAAAAAGGCAACCTCAACAAGGCGTTGGAAACGTTCTCTCAACTGGGTTTGACCACTCAAGCGCTCTCCTTGGCGGGGGCTCTCGGCTGGTATTGGGAGGCCTGCAGCCTCCTCCAAGAAGGGCGTCTGGTCTTCGAGGGTCTTTTGGCTCAAGAGTCGAGCTCGCTAGCGCTCCATTATCTGGCCACTCTTTTGCGCCACCAAGGCGACTATGAGCGATCGGCGGCAGCCTACGACAAAGCGCTGACCGGTTGGCGGCAAGAGAATGTACCAGAGCGAGCCTCGGAAACGTTGTCGGGATTAGCTCAACTTCGCTTCAGGGAAGGGGACTACGCTTCGGCTCGCGAGCATTTTCAGGAGGCTCTCGACGACGGTGATGCAAGACGTGAGGTCGAAGCTATGAATGGTTTGGGCCGCGTGGCTTGGGTAGAAGGTCGCTTGGACCAAGCCCTGCAGCTTGAGATGCGCAGTCTCGAGAAAGCGCATCAGTTGGAGTTTCCTTTGGGAGAGGCTTGGGCACACAACGCATTGGGTGAAGTCTATCGGAGTCGTAAAGAACGAGAGCAGGCGGCTCATCACTTTCGAGCGGCGGCCGAGATCTTTCGGCATCTTCATGAGTTTTCGTTGGCCGCCCTTTCGCTACAGAATCTCGCTTACGTCGAATTGGGTCGGTCCAACTGGGCGGAAGCGGAACGGGGTTTCCAGGAAGCCCTGCCTCTCTGGCGCCAGGCGGGGGCTCGTCACGGTTTGGCGCTCTGTCTGATCGGTTTGGCGGGTGTGTTAACGGGTCGTAAACGCGAAGTCTTAGCGGCTCGCTTTTTGGGTACGGCTGACCGTCTCTTAGAGTCCATCGGAGTTCAGTTAGAAGCATCCGACCGACTCGACTACGTGGAGATCGAGGCGAGTTTACACCAAAGTCTGGGGGACCAATTGGGCAAGGTCCGTCACGAGCCGGTGGCTCTAGACTTTCTGCTCTCTCAACTGCAGCCGACCTCAATTACCGCGGGCTCCTTACTTGACGGATTGACTCAGCGGGAGCTTGAGGTTCTGAAAGTCACCGCTCTAGGTATTTCCAACAAAGAGATCGCCGAGCGGCTCTCCATCAGTCCACAAACCGTGATGACTCACCTGCGATCAATTTTCCGGAAACTGGACGTCACTTCAAGAACGGCGGCTGCCAGATGGGCCAATGAGCACGGCCTCCTACCTGATTTCAGGTAGATGAGGATTTGACAGATTACTCCATCAACGGGATGTTCTCACAGGGGCTGCCCAAGTATTGTTTGAGCGAAAGGACGTGAATTCATGTCAACTCTAACCAAAGATTTTAAAGTCGCTGATATTACCCTGGCTGATTGGGGGAGAAAAGAGATCAACCTCGCTGAAACCGAGATGCCTGGTCTCATGGCTTTGCGGGAACGCTTCGGAAAGTCAAAACCTCTCGCCGGTGCCCGGATCGCCGGCTGTCTCCACA
>JBBKWP010000046.1:0-3263 GCA_037968995.1 Candidatus Xenobia bacterium | reverse complement strand
CTTTCATGGTGCTGAGCGCGTCCCTCTTTATGCTATTCCCAGGACCCATCGTCGATCTCTTCTGGACCTCAGCCGATGGCGACGACACGGTCCGCGATTTCGCCATCGAACTCCTATTCATCGCCGGAGTCTTCCAGATATTTGACGGTCTTCAGGTCACCGCGGGCGGCGCGCTGCGAGGAATGAAAGACGTTAAGATACCCCTAGCGATCGCCGTCGCGTCCTACTGGTGTGTGGGCTTGACGACAGCGAGCTATTTAGCGTTTTACACTCCCCTGCGTCATCAAGGCTTGTGGCTCGGCTTGCTGGCCGGACTGGCCTGCGCGGCGATAGGACTCATACTTAGGTTCCACATTCTCAGTCGTCGACTGGCCGAGGACCCGGCTCTCCAAGCCAGGGTTCAGGGTCAAGCCTTGCTAGAGAAGAATTCCGCCGTTTAATTGAGAGTTCGCGCGGTGGTGCGAGGGCATTCCCAAGATTTTTTCAGAATTGCTCGTTAAGAAATATGGCGCCGAAGAAGGATGAGACCCCAGTCTGACTAAATGAAAATTTCCATGCAGTATTTGCCCAATTTTCTTTGTCAGCTCATCGATGCCGTTGCGTACAACAACGAGACCGCTCCCTTCCAGCCCGAATGGGAAGGATGGAAGAAGCAGTATCTCAACTACTACCAGCGAGAAAGCGACGTCAATCTTTCTGACGAAGATTCCATGGTGGTACAAAATCTTCCGCCGCTGCTCGAGCAGCTGGAAGGGTCGGTTAAGCGAGCCTTCGCTGGCGAGCCTGTGATCGACGATCTGGTCAAGGATTCCATCGCCTTCTTTGAGGCGCACGACGCCTTCTTTAACGAGCGAGAACGACTCTATTTCGTCCAGAGTGCACCCGTCGATCGCCTGCTCAAGGCCCTCATAGCCCGGCTGCAAGGACGAGCAGACCATATTGCGATCCATCGCCGCGAGGTCGACGCCGCCATGGCGGTAAAAGTTCTCCACGATCTTTTCCAGACCATCAGAAGTGAACTTCCCGAACCACTCGTCAAAGGCACCATCGATGGATTTCGACGGGCCGGAAAAGCGTTCGATATGCTGGCCGAGCATCCTGACGAGATTCCCGACGAAGTTGTGGAAGATGCAATCTTCGAGCTGCGCTCGGCGGGCGAGCTCCTCGAGCACATTCCCAATTTGGTACGGCGCTTTGAGGAAGAGGTAGGCTCGGCGGTGCCGATCATTGGTGACGATCTCTCGTTGCTGAGAGACGAACACGATGACGACCTCCTCACTTCACTCAAAGAGCAAACGGTGCCCGCTTTTCTAGAGATGTGGGAGGCTCGTCACGACGGTTGGCTCTTGGATCCGGAAGTGGCCGCCCAACTTCTCGACGAAACCAATCAAATGGTCGGCGTCTTTGTCGAACAGCTTGAGGCCTATCCAGAGAACTCCGATGAGTTCTGGGATACGACGGACCAACTTAATGGACTGTTCCATCAGATCAAAGCTAACGCTATGGACCTCGAGGAACTGCAATCTTCTCCCTATTGGCCCGAAGTTCAACTGGTCCTAAACCTCCTGCGAGGCGCAGCCCCCATGTACGCGGCGCAGACCCTCTCTCAAGGGGTGAAGGAAGGCGAGGCTCCGGAAGTCATGAAACAGGTGGGCCAGCTTCTGGAAAGTTACCTCGCGGAACCTGATCCGCTTCCGCTGCTTGAGGCTCTCAAAATTCTGAAGGTGGACCTGGATCTTAATAAAACTAGCCGAGCTTGCGCCAGTTGTAATGCGAGAATCGCCCTCGACGCGAAGACCTGCACGGAGTGCGGAACCAAGGTTGAAGAGTTCTCTCTTTCCGGCTAGAAGCTTATCGGAGTAGGGTCCGGAAATGACCACGGCCGGCGATAGATCTCCACCGGGGGCACGGATTCCTATGGAGCCGGCTAGCATGCGCGCCGCAAAGTTCGTCGCACGGCCAGGCTTTGACCTCACGATCCTGATCCTAATCGCCGTTTCGGTAGCTCTGTTGTGTCTGGAAGTCGCTTTGATTCCGAGCGATCCACTCTACAGGCCCGTCGTTTTGGCGAGCGATATCATCACCATCATATTCGCCCTAGAGCTTGTCCTGCGATTCTTGGCCAGCAAGAACAGGCGGCGATTCTTTCGCGAGTTTTGGATCGACATCTTAGCGGTTCTTCCGCTTTTCAGAGCCCTGAGATTTTTAAGACTCTTGCGTCTCTTACGCCTCTTCCGGGCCGTCAACCTCATCACCCGACAGACCCGTATCCTGGAATGGCTATTCCGTAAACGCAGCACGGAATATCTCCTGACTTCGATTCTGCTGCTCTTCGCGACCCTGTTTGGAACCCTGGGGCTCTCCCACTTTCGGATCCATAACGAGTCCGGCTGGGACCTCCTGGAGCGTTCGTTCTGGGAGACTCTCTTTACTCTCTTCGCCGGCGAGCCGATCACAGAGTTCCCCAGTTCACTGGGGGGCAAAGTCGTGATTCTTATGGTGCAGTTCTGCGGAATCACCTTTTTCGCACTGATGACAGGTACCGTCTCGGCCGTGATGATTGAAAAATTGAAAGAAGGCAACGTGTTTCATCAAATTTTGCTCGAAGAACTCGAGGGACACATCCTCATCTGCGGCTATAACGCCGGAGTGGAGACCGTGATCGCAGAGTTTCAGAACCACTCCGATTTTCGTGATCGCGAGATCGTAATCATCTCCGAACGCGAAGAACTGCCCTCCATAGATTACCAATTCCCCAGTCGGGTGCGCTCGGTGAGAGACGACTTTACCCGCGCCGATGTTCTCACCCGTTGCAAGGTGGAAAAATGCTCTGTGGCTATCATCGTTTCTGAAATAAGCCACAACCGTTCGCGCCAAGATGCCGATGCCAGAACCGTCTTGGCAGCCCTCACTATCGAAAAACTCAATCCGAGCGTCCACACCTGTGCCGAGTTGAGCAACGCAATGAGTGAATCCCATCTGCGCATGGGCGGTGTCAACGAAGTGATTGTGACACGCAGCATCGCCGGCCATCTGTTAGCGCAAGCGGCTATGTACTCGTCCAACGTTCATCTCCTTCAAGAGTTGTTGCAACCGACCCGTGGAAATACACTACAGCCTTTCGAGGTGAGCCCTGAACTTGTCGGCCTTTCCTTCTCGGATGCCTTGACCGAATATCACAAGCAGACGGGATCGATACTGGTGGCGGTGGACAAAAACGACGGAAAGATCCTAGTCAATCCCAAGAACTGTGTCCTCGAAGC
>JBBKWP010000045.1:0-6621 GCA_037968995.1 Candidatus Xenobia bacterium | reverse complement strand
CAAAGGTATCAAAGATGGAGATACGTTCGAGATCGGCTCAACGATTATCGAAACCAAACATACTCCAGGCCACACACCCGAGCACGTTTCTTATCTCCTCTTTGAAAAGAAACACAAGGACGTGCCGTGGGGCGTTCTCAGTGGAGATTCCCTGTTCGTAAACTCCGCTGGTCGTCCCGACCTGTTGGGCGACGACCAGTCTGAAGAGTTGGCAGCAAAGCAGTTCCACACTCTCACCGACTTTTACCTGAAACTTCCGGACAGTGTGATCATTTATCCCGCTCACGGCCATGGCTCTCCTTGTGGGGCCGACATCGGGGACCGCCTTAGCAGCACGATCGGCTACGAGCGAAAATTTAATGAATATCTCCAGTTTGACGATGTCAAAGCTTTTACTAAGCATGCTCTGGATTCAGCGCCGCCAGTGCCTACCTACTATCCTCGCATGAAAAAAGTGAACGCGAAAGGGCCAGAGGTTTTAGAAAACTTACCCCGCCTGATCGGTCTGCCGCCTAAAGCTTTTCGAGAGGCCAAAGAGAAAAAAGGCAACGTTCTAATCGATACACGACATATGTTGGCTTTCGGCGGCGGGCATATCGAAGGAGCACTCAATATTGGGGCCAACCCGATGCTCTCTCTTTGGGCCGGTTGGCTCCTAGAGCCCGAAGACTCGATCCTCCTCGTGGTCGAGAATGAAGGAAACGTAGAGGAGGTCTTGCGTTACTTTGTACGCACCGGATACAACAACTTCGCCGGATATCTCGTTGGAGGTATGGGAGCCTGGGATAGCGCCGGTTTTCCGATCTCGCGAGTTGGGCAGATGCCCGTCGATGAAGTGAAGAAGCGGTCTAGTGAGTTGCAGATTGTGGACGTTCGCAGCCCCCAAGAGTGGTCTTCAGGCCACATCCCCGACGCCGAATATCACTTTCTACCGACCCTTGAAAAAGAGGCCAAAGAACTGGACCGAAACAAGCCAACCGCCGTCTATTGCGCCAGTGGATACCGGGCCAGTATCGGGGCGAGCATATTGAAGAAAGCTGGCTTTGAAACCGTTTTCAATATACCTGGAAGTTTCGGAGCTTGGAAATCCGCCGGCTTTCCTATCTGTAAAGAAGAGAAAGTCCCCGAAGTCGCCCTCAAGTGAGAGCCCGCTTGTCCTTCGCTGAACTTGGCGGACCGCCAGGCACCCCGAAGGACATAAGCTCCAGCTAACGTGTCCTCAGAGCACATCGCCTCTCTCCCCGGCTAGGGGAGCCTCCTTTTGATCGGGTGTGTCGTTAAAAACGAGCGCTTCACTCGAACTTTAGGCTTCTGATCCAAACCGGGGGGATATTAGCCATTACCAACTTTCGCTGAACTTGGTGGGTCGCCAGGATCTCCTCTAGGAACTCATGGGTCTGGCGACGTCTGCTAGACCTCGGAAGTCGACTGAAAAGGATCTTTCTCAGATACGCATATTCGATATATGTGAGGGTTCCACCCGGCTTAAGCAGGCGGCGATAGGTGGCGAAAATGTTTCCGAGCAGACTTGGCTCGAAACTAGAAAACGGCAGACTGGAAATGATGTAGTCGAATCTTTTTGACCCGTCGATATTCTCCACGCTGTCGCAAACAAACGAAGTCGAGCCCGCCACGGATTCCAACGCGCGGTTCGATTGAAATTTTTCTTTCAAATGGCTCATGAAGCTCTTATTGATTTCACAGACAACCAGCGTATCTTCATTTCGCATCCCTCTGGCAATTTCTTGGGTGATGGAGCCGGTACCGGCCCCCACTTCCAAAATTGATCGGGCCCGCCCAGGGTCGCGGTCGAACTCTGCGCACATGGCTCTCGCCGCCGGGGCTAAAGTGGGAACAACAGTTCCTACCTCCGAGAAGTAGGTTAATCCCTCTGACAAAAAGATGGGGAGGCGAATGAGAGGCTTTAGATGAGTTATCATGGGCACCATCATCGCTAGTTCTGCGAGGCAATGCCATAACCGATAGGAGAGATAGGAGACATACTTAGGATGGTAAACCAAGAAGACCCGGTGCCCAAAGCGCCGTCCCGACGGTCACTACTACAAGCTTCGACCCCTGAGACACAGCCCCCCTCTGCGATCCTCACTTCTTGTCTTCCGGTGCTTGAGCATTTTCAATGTTAGGTCGGCTTCAAGTCGGTCACTGAGAGAGTCCACGTCAGGCTTCCGTTGTCATTGACTCGCATGGTACTCGATGTGAGCGTGTTATCGAGTACGCCGCCGTCATGGATTTCTCTCTCGACATAAAGAGAAACGAGACTTCCGTTTTCCCAGACAATGTGCTGACTTTGCGATCTGTCCGAAGTCGTGAGCGACCATTCGGAGGGAATCTGCTTCTTGGGAGAGGACTTTGGATTCTCTGTGGTCACGGCCGCGACGGTGGTGACGCCGTTGGCTTCCATCGAATGTAGAACTCGCTCGGGTGAAGGGTCTTTGTCGCGGCTCCATCCATTGTTAGACTTTTCGGCGGTGGCTAGGTGTGCCGTGGCGAGGTGCGTGAACGACGCGATGCTGTCGCGCACTGCCAACTCGTCTTCGATTTGCTCGGGTGGGACCTTAGCCCCAGGACCCCATGGTATGGTGACGACGCTTGTTCTAGGTTGGCTTGAAATATTCATAAGTAACTCCATTCGTTAATCGCATTCTACGATCCGATTCTTGAATCGAGGTGGACTCAGAGTTGCGGGAGAGCAAATTATATGAAGATTTTGTTGCAAGGCGGCTACGCACCATCAATCCTGGGTTTCAGGATGCCTCAGAAAAAATTTTTCCCTTGCTAATGGAGGAATAGTATTTTTTAACCCTATCCTTCTGGAGTTCACGATAGTATACTGGGGGTATAGAGGCACGGGTTGGAGCCAGTCATATCGACTGCGGGGTAAGACTCTCGTGTAACTCGCACTAGAGTCTGCAAAATTTCCTCGTGGAGCGTCCCATTGCAGACTAAGGCAACCGTATTCTTTCTTTCTATTTCTATCTATCTTCTCGGCTTGTTCGCGTATTCATCAAGCAGCCGGGCGAACGCAGACACCCAAGTCGGCCCTCATTTGACAACGCTTGAACCCGCGGCGACAACGCTTGAACCCGCGGCGGTGGAACTCGCTCAGTTGGCCGATACGCTAGTGACCTTCGCGAATCTGAACCGCGTTAGAGTCAATGAGTTAGGCGATTTCAGCATCGCCTGGGCGAAGTCTGTGGCTCCCAATGCCGACCCCCTTATCGTGAGTACAATCCACAGCTTCAATGATGATATCGACCGCATAGAGGCCAATGAATTGGCAAACCTTATCGAAAAAACCGCACATCGCTACGACGTCGATCCTTTGTTGGTAACCGCCTTGATCAGTCAAGAATCAGCCTTCTATATCGACGCGGTCTCCCCGGTGGGCGCCCTGGGATTAGGTCAACTGATGCCCTACACCGCCGACGACTTGGGAGTCGACCCCAGCGTTCCGGCAGAGAACCTCGACGGAAGCGTACGCTACCTCGCTCAGAACCTCGACGCTTGGGCCCACACCAGCGACCCGATCGGCCTCGCCTTGGCCTCCTACAATGCGGGCCCCGGCGCAGTCAGCCACTATGGCGGTGTGCCACCCTACGAAGAGACTCAGCACTACGTCGAAATCATCAGCTCCAGATATGAGGACCTTCACGCCAAAGCTCGGTCTTTCGGATAATTGCTTACGCGACTCCACCCTGGTCGTCGGTTAGAGATTCGCCCCCCAGTTTAGCTCCGAAGCTTTAGAACACAGTAGCGTAGCACCTACGAGCGTGAACAGTGGGGAGCGAAGGTGAACTTTGAACCTGAAAGGAATCAAGTTGGACGATACCTTTGGGAGGCAGAGCATGGCGGACGATAAAAAGTTTTTGCGGCGGGCGATCGAGTTGGCGGAAGATGCATCAATAGTTTATTCCACAGGGGGTGTCTTCGGTGCGGTCATCGTGCACGAAGGCAGAATTGTGTCCGAGGGAATGAATCGAGTCGTGGCCACGAACGATCCTACCTGGCACGCCGAAATGGAAGCGATTCGCATGGCGTGTATCACCTTGAAGCGATTCAAGCTTTCCGACTGTGTAATGTATACAGCCGGTGAGCCTTGCCCCATGTGTTTATCCGCTTCCTATTGGGCCGGCATCCCGAAAATCGTTTATTCAGCTAGCGTTGAAGACGCCTTTAAGTACGGTGACTTCGACGACAAACCCATCTTCGAGCAATTGGCTCTTCCCGCTTCAGAACGTAAGATCGAAACGGTACAGCTTCTTAGAGACGAATGCGTCGATGTTTGGAAGAGATACGCCGCGAAGCCGGATCGAATTCCGTACTAATCCATTTCTTGTATTGCGACAGACGCTGACCGTTTTGACTGGGACGGAGAGCGTGGTGGTGCAATTCGTGATGGAAACCATCCCAGATTCCGATAGCGCAAAAAATACCAAAGGGACCCAACGCCTTGGCCTGATCGGAAATTTATCGGAAAAGATCATGCTATGTTTTCGAAATGAAAACTCGTCATCGGCGGAGCCGGGGTGCTCTTTTGGTCTTATCACTTCTCATGACCGTCATCTTGCTGATGATGGTGGGAGCCGTTATGGGGGTGAGCCGTCAGGGTCGATTCGCTAGCAGTCGTCACTCAGCTCAAGTCTCGGCACAGATTGCAGCGGAATCTGGAGTCAATGATGCCGTCGCCAAACTCAACGTAGACAACAGTTGGGCACCGCTGTCTTACTCGGTCACTCTGCCCAATGGGCAAAGTGCCTATACTATCGAGTTTGTGAGTCCGTCCACCGGAGACAAGAATCAGTCGGTCAACAATTTGGCCGGATTGACTCCTGTTATGGGGCCACGAGGAGCCGATAGCGTTCCTGCGAGTTCGGTCTACTTAGTGGTCCGCGGCAGCTGTGGGGAGGTGCAGCAGCGCTTGGAAGTCATCGTGAAGACGGCCCCCTTCGCAGCTTTGCGTTCTCCCTTGGTAAGTTCCGACAAGCAAGTGTTCAGAGGGACTGTGTTGGTCGATGGCATCAAGAGTTTTGACGATGTGACCCCCGTGCAAGCGGATCTTCACAGCAACCTTCGCGGGAATGTTCCCAGTGCCATCACCTGGCTCAGTCTGGCGGGCGAGAGCTTCTCCGTTAACGGCGACGTTTCGGCCACTTCTATGGCTATCGATGCAATCAACATCAATAGCGGTTCTGGAAGCGTTGCAGTCCAAGGAGTTAAGCGCGGAGCAGGGGTCCGACCTTTCCCCCAACTAGACATTCAAGATACGATAAATCAGGCCAACGGCCCAGCTTTTGCCCCGGTCGTTGGAGTCAATACCCTTAGCGGCGGCGATCACCTTTATGGCGGAGGAACGGTCAATGGAGACCTAGTGCTCGATGGGGCCGACCTTTTTGTATCAGGCGACTTTAGGGTGAACGGCTCTATCACGGGCACTGGCTCTATCTATGTGTTAGGAGACACGCAGTTTTCGGGGGCCTCTGATGTCAATCTCAGTGAGGGTCACGTAGCTCTCTACAGCAAGGGGCACGTGACCTTGGATGGATTTGATGGGACGACATTCTTGAATGCTGTTCCGGGCATTGCCCGGCCTTTGGATAATGTGATCAGGTCAGTGACAGGACTCAGAGCCAGTATTGCCTCAACTGGTCAGATCGAGCAAACCGGGGTAAATGACTATTGGCGTGCCATATTGGGTCAGGAAGTTTTACCGAGCGACCCTCTGGCGGCACAAGTCCAAGCAGACCTCGACGCGCAGCCACCTGGAGGTCACTTTACTTTGGCAGACACGGATAGTCTTGGACAAATTACGGACGCTCTCATTGCCAGCCAAGGCTCCTCAGACCCCGAGATTGCAAGAACCGCCAATTTTTTAAAAGCCAAGCTTTCCCGCTTGCAATTTCTGTCCAAGTCCAAAACTGATGTGAACCCCTTGCCGGATTCCGTTGAGCAGCCGTACCTCAATGAGGGCAAGGACGTGGAAGGACTCCTGGATTTCGTCATCGACGGTTTAACAGGAGATGAGGTCAAGGCTCGGTTAGCAGCGGACTTAAGAATGTACAGTTGGGACGCTCTCGGCACCTCCTACTTCAAAGGAGTGGTCTACACCAATGGTGCTTTTTACTGCAACAACGAGGTGCAGATCGTGGGCGGGGCCTATGTGGAGCAGAATGATGATAGCCCCACCACCACTCTCGATGTGGGTGGGGTCCAGTTTCTAAGCGCTGGGGAAGTGTTGATGGACCGGGGCAGTCGGCTCACCTATGTGGAAGGCCTTTTGGAACAGGGCGCAGGCACAGCCAACCAGACCAATGTCGTGCCCGTCTACTGGATGTACTCAACCTTATGAGAGTCACTCCGTTTCAAGCAAGACTTCAGAGAGGCTTCAGCTTAGTGGAGGTCCTCCTCTCTCTCACCATTCTACTCATTGGCTTTCTGGCTGTAGTAGGGCTCTTTTCACGAAATCTCACCTTGGTGCGACGCAGCGCGGAACTCACCGAAGCTTCAGAGATCGGTCGTCAAACTTTAGACGCCATGGAACGATATCGAGACACCATTCCTGCCCCTCCCGCCATCTTCTCACCCACCACCCCGACCACGCCC
>JBBKWP010000044.1:0-23392 GCA_037968995.1 Candidatus Xenobia bacterium | reverse complement strand
ATTGGACGTTGGTGGGTCCGAAATTCGAGCGTTCTCCTCCCTTCGAAGCGCTGGTCGGACGGGCGAAGGCGGACCTCGGGTCTTTCATCTTCGTCATTGTGGTGGAGGATGCCGCGGCGTCAACGAAAACCGATATCACACGTAAGATTCTGAGGGTTCTCGATGATTGGCTCATAGGGAATTTGGAGGGTTCCGAGTCAAGAGTCAGTAACTCTTTCCGATGAGATCGTCTATCAAGAGCTCTTTGCTTTGTTTCCTTTTGTTTCAGCTTGCTTTGTTACCGGCTTGGTCTCAAGGTTCCGAGCAATGGCTCAGAATTCTCAACGCCCAGTCTGGACGGGACAAGCCTCTGACCGAGAAGGACGTTCTGTTCTGTCCCGCTGAATCTGGTGAGCTTTCGAGCTTAGTCGCGGTGGGATATCTTCAGAGCGACGGGAGTCACGTCTTAGGGAGTATTCTCTGGCAGGGTAAGGCTTGGGCGCCACTGGCAGGTTATGCTCAAGTTCTAAAGTCGCTGGACTTCGCGAATAAAGATGACGAGGAACGCAAGCAAATCTTTTGGACTTTATTGTCGGCCGCGAACCTTGGGCTTGGTATCCATCCCTATGATGGGGAAAAGTCGCGCGAAATCCATCGGCCGCAGCCCATATCAAGCCGTAGTTCCAGCAACGGCACCCACCAGTTCAAGGTTTGGTTTTATGAAGAAGCCGGCGCCCGGGAAGGACCGGAGTGGCGAGAAGTGATCTACTTTGTTTCGGCCGACGGAGAACAGGTTAAAGCGCGGACGCTCCAGACGTTTCACCCGTTGGTTGAAGGGTTGGTCGACTTCCCATCCACGCGGAAATAATTTTGCGTGTAAGACTGGAGATTGCCGGTCCGGAGGCGGCTGAGTCGGCGGCAGCCCAAGCGAAGGGATGAGAAGTCTGACAACTTGCGGACTGAAGTTCTTTGGCCAGCGCCTCGTCCCAACTCAGCGAATAGATTTTTATCTCCAGGCGACGGCCGCTGATGTTGTAGGCCACGGTTACCGAAGCGCAAAGGTCAAGGTTTCGCTGTCGTTCGCGAAGCGTCACCAGAAAACCTAAGAGATCCCAGTCTGCTCGATTCTCAGCAAAGGCGTCTATCGGCGGTTGATACAGGTCTTGAAGCAAGCCCAGTGCGGTTCCGCGAAGCAGCAGGATCCGGTCCTGCTCATCAGTGATAATGTAACTGGCGACGGACGTCGCCAGTGTGGGCTTTTTGGCCTTGCGGCGAGGAATCTCTTCTTGGTTCCCCAGCGAGCGGGCGCGACATCCGCCCTTTATCGGGCAAGCCGAACAGTTCGGAGCCTTGGGGGCGCAGTGAATGGCCCCGAGTTCCATGACGGCCTGATTAAAGAGCCCGGCATCTATGTCGTGGAGTTGAGGTTCCAAGCTAACTTTTAAGGCACGATGAGTGGAGACTTTTTCCACGGGCTCCCGGGAACCACGGTATCTCAAGAGAACTCTGAGGGCGTTCGTGTCTAAGGCGAGATGGGGGAGACCATAGGCAATCGAGGTGACGGCGGCAGCGGTGTAGGAACCTAGTCCAGGAAGTTCCAGCCATCCCAAGAGAGTGGATGGATATTCAGTACGACCGGCCAGAACTTGTGCGGTTTGATGGAGACGTCGGGCTCTCTGATAGTATCCCAGGCCGCTCCAAGCCTTCATGACGTCCTCAATCTCGGCGTTCGCCAAAGCTTCCATGGTAGGGAAGGTGGACATCCAGCGCTCATACAGGGGAACGACGGCGGCCACAGTGGTTTGTTGCAGCATGAATTCTGAGACGAGTATGCGATAAGGGTCGCGGTCTCGCCGCCATGGCAACTCTCTTCGAGCGCCGACGTACCAAGCCATCAGTTTGTCTCGGTCAGGTTGTTTCATTTATGGTACTCATTAGTTTAGCTGAAAGTTTTCACACGACTTAATGGGTTGACTCGACCACGCGAGGCTTGTTAGGAGCGCGGCTTTCTGTTCCATTCTTTTAGGGCCTTCATCGGTGAATCTTTGTTCTCTGAGAAACCGCGAAGGTTCCCGTTGACGAAGGGTAGAATATTCAGCGCACACGGGATTCTGTAAGGACTACGGAACCTGACAGTTTGAGGAGACAACAGTATGGACAGCATGGGCGGCGGCGAAACTTCCCTAGAGACAGGCATTCTTTCAATTGACGATCTTCTTCATCTTATGGTGGAGCGTGGGGCATCGGACCTGCATATCAAACAGGGCTCGGCCCCTATGATTCGGGTCGACGGTGAGTTGACTCCGGCGACCTATGAAATTCTAACCGCAGACGCGGTCCGTGCGATGTGCGAATCCATCTTGACCGACGAACAGAAAGCGAAGTTCATCGCCGAGAAAGAGTTAGACTTGGCATACTCGGTTCCCGGTCTGTCTCGTTTTCGTGTGAATATCTATCTGCAACGCGGA
Source organism: Candidatus Xenobia bacterium (assembly GCA_037968995.1). Taxonomy (GTDB): domain Bacteria; phylum Vulcanimicrobiota; class Xenobia; order Xenobiales; family JADMJV01; genus JAEXNA01. Next base: position 20,945 of record JBBKWP010000044.1, on the reverse strand, counting down.
ACCTGGGGGGCGGCGCTTCGTGTGATTCCCGCACGTCCGCTCTCATTGGATGAACTCAAAATGCCTCCCATCATCAAGGAGTTGGCCCTACGACCACGTGGTTTGGTTTTGGTGACCGGCCCGACAGGTTCCGGCAAATCGACCACTTTGGCGGCGATGATCAACCACATCAATGAAAGCAAACGCTCTCACATCGTGACCATCGAAGATCCCATCGAGTTTCTACACAAAGATAAGAACTGCGTGATCAGTCAGCGCGAAGTGGGATTCGACACACATTCGTTTTACAACGCCCTGAAACACGTTTTGCGTCAAGACCCTGACGTGATTCTCATCGGTGAGATGCGCGATTTGGAAACCACCGCGATCGCTATCTCCGCGGCTGAAACGGGCCACATGGTTTTTGCGACGTTGCATACCAACTCCGCGACCACCACGGTTGACCGTGTGATCGACATTTTCCCTCCCTATCAGCAGGCGCAGATACGGATGCAGTTGTCTGTAACCTTGGAGGGCGTACTCTGTCAAACTCTGGTTCCGAAGGCTAAAGGCGGTGGTCGCGTCATGGCCATGGAGATCATGCCGGTCATTCCCGCGATTCGGAACATCGTCCGTGAAGGGAAGAGTCACCAACTTCCCAACGCAATTATGTCAGGCAGTCAATACGGGATGCAATCGATGGATATGGCCCTTAGAAATCTTTACCAGCAAGGTCTCGTGACCTTCGAGGACGCTGTGGCCAAATCGACCAGTGCCGAGGAGTTCAGTCGACTCATCGCTGGGTAAGGTGGCCTTGGGATCCCTTGGTCCACCATTAAGAAAACGCTCAGAATTTGTCGATCACCTTTCTGCCTTGGTAGGTGTATTTGCCCTTTGTGTTCAAAGGGGCGAAACAGTCACTGGAAACGATGTTTTCCTGGGGCGTTAGTTCGAGAACAGGAGACACGTCTCAAAGATGAATGTAGAAGAACTCTTTACAACCATGGTGGACAAGCGGGCCTCGCACCTTCATATCGTGCCGGGAAGCCCCATCATGATTCGCAGAGGTTTTACTTTGGAGCCGCTGGACGGTCATATTCTGTCGCCCGCCGATACCCGCGCGATTTCCGAGACGGTGATGTCAGAGTCTCTCTTGGATGATTTTGACCGCAATATGGAGTGCGATTTCTCCTTCTCGGTCCCCGGGCTTTCACGGTTTCGAATCGCCTGCGTTCAGCAACGTGGTTCAGTGGCCTTAGTGATCTCCACGAATCCTCCGTCGCCGCCAACCTTGGAGGAAGTTCGTCTTCCGGAGTCTTTTCTCGAGGCTTTCAATAAGGCGCCTAACGGTCTCTTCTTGATCACCGGTCCTAAGGGCTCCGGCAAGTCGCACACCTTGGCGGCTATGGTTCGAAATCTTCTCGAAACGCGCAGTCTTAATATCATATCGGTGGAGAATCCCATCGATTTTCTGCACAAGAATAAAAAGGGTGTCATCTGTCAGCGTGAGATAGGCACCGACTGCGTGGATTACGAAACGGCTTTCAAGTCACTGACCTATCTGGCCCCGGATGTCATTGTGGTGTCTGGAGCCGATGATTTTGATGTGGTACGGCGCGTCTTAGACCTGGCGGCAGCCGGGCATACAATTATCTGCACCGCGAACGCACCGAACGCTATGATTATGGTGGAAAAAATGGTGGACATGTTCCCTCCTCACCTCCATCATCAGGCCCGCCTGTTGCTCTCCATCACGTTGAAGGCCGCCGTCGCTCAGACACTCCTGCCCAAGGCTGATGGCAACGGATTGGTCGCGGCCTTCGAGGTCTTGATCGGAACTCCACAGGTTCAGTCCTTCCTCCGCGACGACAAGATCAGTCAACTCTCTGGAATTATGGCAACCAGTGGTCGCGAGCACGGCATGAGTTCTCAGGAGATGGCTTTGAGGGGATTGGTGAAAAAGAATCTTATCACCGAAGCCGAAGCCTACCGCCGAGCGACCAACCCGGAAGCTTTGAAGAAGATGATGTCCCTACCTTACTAGGGACTAACGTTTTCGTCGAGTTCGAAGTCCTGTTTTACCCGTGTCAGGCGGGTCGGTCGAGCCACTACACGCTCGGGTGACTCGTTACTTCGGTAAATTCAACCTTTTAGGAGACCCTCCACTATGCTCGATATCAAAGTTGTGCGAGAGACGCCAGAAATTCTGGTCGCCATGCTTGCCCGTCGGGGCAGCGAAACTGATGTGGTGGAGCGACTATCCGAGTTGGATCTTGCGAGACGTCACGCCATCGTCGAGGCTGATAACTTAAAGGCCGAGAGGAACGCGGTCAGCAAGGAACTTGGTCAAAAGAAGCGTCAAGGGGAAGACATCAGCGGCGAGGCCCAGCGAATGAAAGAGGTGGGGGAGGAGATCAAGGCTCTCGATGCTCAGATCGGCTCGAGCGAAGCCGAGATCACAACCCTGCTCGAGAATATCCCGAACTTCCCTCACGAGTCGGTTCCGGACGGTAAGACCGATGCCGACAACAAAGAGATCCGACGACACGGGGATGCGCGTGCTGCTCAGGACTGGGAAGTGCCACACTGGGACGTTGGGTCCAGGCTAGGGATTTTGGATTTCGAACGGAGCGCCAAAATCTCCGGGTCACGATTTTGGCTTCTAAAAGGCGCCGGCGCAAAGCTTGAGCGCGCGCTGATCAATTTCATGTTGAGCCTCCACACGGAGCAGCACGGATACACGGAGATTCTTGGGCCGGCCCTGGTTCTTGCGGAAACGCTCTATGGCACCGGTCAACTGCCACGCTTCGCGGAGGACCTTTTTCACTGCGAGGGCAGCGATCTCTATCTGATTCCGACGTCGGAAATCTCGATGACGGGGATGCACGCGCAGGAGATTCTGAGCGAGGATGAGCTCAACATCTCTTACTGCGGGTTTTCACCATGTTTTCGCTCAGAGGCTGGGGCTGCGGGTAAGGATACTCGCGGCTTGGTGAGAGTTCACCAATTTCATAAGGTTGAGCTCGTTAAATTGACCAAGCCTGAGGATTCCTACAGCGAACTCGAGAGCATGGTTGCCGACGCCGAAAAGGTCCTTCAACTCCTGGAGATTCCCTATCGTACTGTGGATATCTGTCTCGGAGACTTAGGGTTCACGGCGGCTAAGAAATTCGATCTCGAGTTCTGGTCTCCGGTCCAAGATCGATTCATCGAAATCAGTTCTTGCTCGAACTGTACAGACTTTCAAGCCCGGCGAGCGGGAATCCGGTTTCGTCGAGCCGACGGTTCTAAGGAGTTTGTCCACACTTTGAACGGTTCGGGGCTTGCCGTGGGCCGGACAATGGTCGCCTTGTTGGAGACCCATCAGCGCGAGGATGGACGAGTCCGTATACCGGAAGCTCTCGCGCCGTTCTTCGGTGCTGATCTTTTGTGAGTTCCTTTGAGGTCCTGATCCTCGGAGGAGAGCCGGCGGCCCTAGCTTGCGCGGACTACCTGACGGGTGTTGGGGTTCAAGTCGGTCACGTGTATCCCATACCTTGGGGTCTGCGAGGCGCCTCTCGTGATATAGGCTTGGCCTATCCCGAAATGGGAGAGCCGTTCGAGCGCCTCCGCTACGCGCTAGGGGAGGACTTGGCCACGGAGTACCACGCTTGGGGGAAGAGCGGGATCGATCAGCTTGCAGCAGACTTCCGAGAATTTGAGGGGATTCGGCGTGGATCCCGGCTTTTGGTGATGCGCGACGAGGTCGAGGCTCGACTGGCGGGCGGCGACGCTTTGGCTCGTCAAAGTCTAGGTGATGAAGTTCGTTTGATGAGTGGAGCGGCCGCGTCCAACTACGCCCCCCTCGAGGAAGTCCATTCGGTCAGCTTCGAAACACACACTTTGGCTTTCGCTCCGGCCGACCTAAGTGCTCGGATGGTTCTTGCCTTGAAATCTCGAGAAAACTATCAGAATTTCGAACTGTCCGTTGAAGAGTGGACTCGTCTTAAGTGGGCTGTTGAGTCGGGGGCGGTCACTCTACAATGGGCGGAAAAGGCAGCCCCAATGAAAGCGGAGATACTGTTCGTGGCTGCCGCCTTTGAGACGGGAGCGCTGCTGGGCAAGTTTCGCGACGTGTTGGTGCCTTTGTTAGGTCAGGCGTTCCGTTCGGAACCGCTGCGAGAAACGACTCGCTCTTCCGTGGTGGGAGTGACAGCATCCTGGGGCTTTGAACGATATCGATTTGATTCAGAGCGCCGACTGCTAGGTTGTGGAATCGACCCAACTTCTGGCATCTATCATAGAGAGCCCGAGGTCATCGAGGCTAAGAACCAAGCTTTCTGGCGTCGTTCCGAAACTCTTTTTTCCGACCTTCATCGGAGCGGGGAGGACGTGCTTCGCTGGGGGATTTTGTTCAATACGACTTGCGACGGTCTGCCACTGTTGGGCCCTCTGCCGGGAGAGCCCAGAATCCACGTGGCGACGGGCTTTTCTACCTCCGCTTGGAGTCGAGGGTATGCAGCCGGAACGGTGGTCGGCAGGGCGCTGACAGGGGTCAAGCCTGAGGGTGGGCTGCTGCAAAGGTGCAGCACACGACGTTTTCTTTAGCGTCCCGTCGAGAGTTTTAGGCTTCGACGAATTCGTCGGCAAATTTCTCACGGACTATGGTTTCGAACAGGGGAAATAGCTCAGGATCAAAATGTCCGTCAGCCATTTCTTGCATGATAGAGAGGGCCTTTTCTGGACCGAACTTTCTTGCCTTTCCATCGTCTCCCAGGCGGTAGACGCGAGGGGTCGTGAGGGCGCTCCATACATCGGCCAGAGTCATCACCCGTGCCAAAAATGGGATTTCCTTGCCTTTGAGACCGTCCGGATATCCGGCGCCGTTAAACTTTTCGTGGTGGGCGCGCACGATCGCGACCAGTTCGTCCATACCGGGGACGTTTCGAAAGAGATCAGCCGAGCGGGCGGCGTGGGTTTTCATGATGTCGAACTCTGAGTCCGTGAGCTTGCGCGGGGCGTTCAGAATCTCTTCATCGATGAAGATTTTTCCAACGTCGTGCAGTTCGGCTGAAATTCTCATATACTCCCGCTCGGCGCGTGACAAACCAAGGCGGTCGACGATCAGCAAACTCATGTCTCTAACATCCATCGAGTGCCGATAGGTGTAGTTGTCTTTGATGTCGAGAGCCTTAACCATCATGCGCATGACGTTGAGTTGGCTTTCGACGCGAACCTCTCCATAAAGGCGCACATTCTTCTCTAACGCGGCCACCACTCTTGGATTGTACTTTGTTCCCGCTCCCTCTCGGATGCGCTCTAGCGATTCTTCAACCCCTAAACGGCGGCAGACGTAAGAGCTGAGCTCTAGGTAGTCATCGGCGACTTTTAAAACTTGTGCCTCAAGCGGCATGTTTCTGTAATCAGTTTCGCTCATGGAGCCCAAGAAGAAGAGGGCCTGATGGAGGTCTCTGTTGGGTTCGAGGATGTTGACCGCGTGATGGAATATCTGGGAGAAAAGGGCGCGTTCGTCGTCGCTCAACTCATCGCCCTTGCGCTCTCGAACGATCAACTGGCGGGGCAGTGCGACCTTTCCGATTTCATGGAGGTAGCCGGCGAACAGGATCTCCTCACTGAGCATGGGGCAGAGGATCCGGCTCATCTCTCGAGCCAACTGACCGACTTCGTAGCAGTGCTCCATCTGCTCGTCGCCACCGGCGGCCGAGTTCAGTTCCATGACTAAATTGAGGTCGGCATATTCCAGTGCGAAGGAGCGGTCGGCGCGGAATTTGTACATCGCTTCGGCATCCGTGTCGAGACTCTCTAGCAAGGAGACACGTTCGTCCACGAGCCGATGCATTTTCATCGCGAGTTCAGGCCATCCTCGCATCAATTCGGAAAAATCATCTTTGGTGAGTTGGAGAGCGGTCACAGGCCCGATGGCTCGCACAGTCGCTGAGCGCGGCTGATCGATGAGCAGGGACATTTCTCCGAAGCCTTCGGAAACGCCCAGTTCGGACAGTACGAGTTCGTTCTCTTCCGTGTTCTTAAGGACCCGAACGCGTCCTTCTTTGATCAGAAAGAAACTGTCGCCGATCTCACCTTCTATGACGATATTCTGGCCGGGCTCGTAGAGCTTGACCTGAATTTTCTCAGCGATCGACGCCAAGACGGCGGGATTGAGCGAGTAAAAGAGAGGATTTGTGGCCAAAAAGGCCTCGACGGAATCGCCGGCTGTCAAAGAGCTTTCCATGGCTACGGTTTCCTCAGTGTGGACTGACTCAGGACGTAGCCTATGCCTTGTCCAGTTTCCTAATGACGCCGACGACCCGTCCAAGAATCGCCGCGGAATCTTCGGGAGGACAAGTGAGTCGTGTGAGATCTACGCCGGTCGGTCCTTGAGATAGGACCATATCGCCCCGCGTCGCTTTGTCCGAACGGTCAACGATGACAAGGTCTCCCGAGACGATCGACTCGTGCGTGTAGTTGCGCTCGACAGTGAAAAGAAAGCTTTCTCGGCTTCCTGCCAGTTCCATCGGTAGCGGCATCGTCTCCTGAATGGAGCCGTCGGTTGGTCGCTCGGTATCGACGAGACGACCCGGAATCTTGGAAATCGGAAGATCCACGAGTCGAGGTCGATTCGTGGAACCGTCCAGAAGTTCAATAGAACGCGGTTTGGATGGATTTCGCTTCAAATACCCCTTGGTTTCAAGAGAACGAAGGTGAGAGTGCACGGTGGAACTCGAAGAGAGCCCCACGGCTTCCCCGATCTCTCGGATGGATGGGGGAAAGCCCCGAGATTCGACCGACTCACGAATGTAAAACAAGATCTGCTCTTGTCGGCGACTGAGTCGGTTCTTTGAGGGTGGAACCCCGGGCATTGGCGACCTCCATGGATAAGTGTTTCTAAGATATGAATGAAATGGGCGAGGATTTCAACGAGAGTGAAGTATATCACATCGCATCTCGGCCCTACAATGAACTTTATGTTTCCTCGACGGCTTTTTGCATACGATCGAGAGCCGCCAGAGATAGGGCTTTGCGCATGGTTTCTAAAGACCTTGCTTGAAGACGAGAAACGTGCATTTGCGAGATGTTGAGAACCTTAGCTACTTCGCTCTGTGAGCGATTCTCGAAGAATCTCAAATACATAAGGAGCCGCTCTCGAGGTGGCAAAGAAGAGAAGGCGCGATGCAGAGCCAGTCGATCTTCGACCAACTCAAGTTGCATATCGGCTCGTCCTAAGTAGTCTAGGAGGCTTGAGGTCTTGCGACTGTCTTCACTTTCGAGTTCGGTATCGATGGAGAGGAGATTGTAGGACTGTCCAAGTTCTTGAGCCTCTAAAACGTCTTCGACGTTTACACCCAACTTCTTAGCTAGCTCGTCGGCGGTTGGCACCCGTCCTAGGTTCGCGGTCAACTCCTCGGTGGTCTTGGCCACCGAAGCGTTGAACTCTTGCAGCCGTCGAGGGACCTTGATCGCCCAGCCCTTGTCGCGAAAATGTCGCTTAATCTCTCCGACGATGGTGGGGGTGGCGTAGGTCGTGAATTCCGTACCTCGTTCGGGATCGAAACGTTCGATGGCCTTGATCAGACCGAGGCACCCCACCTGGATCAAGTCTTCGAGGTTTTCACCACGATTCGAAAACTTGCCGGCCAAGTACCGAACCAGGTTCAAGTGCTGAGTGACAAGTTCGTCTTTTAGCTTGCTGTCCCGAGTTTCGGCGTACTCGGTGAGAAGTTCTCTTGCCTTTTCCTTGTCCCAACGGCTCTCTGAGCGAGTTTCACTCATCGATTCTCCGGGACAAGTCCTTGCTGAGTACGAGAGTTCTACCCTGGTCGGTGGACTGCACTTCATCCATCAAGGCGTGGATCAAGAACAGTCCCAAGTTGTCGCCTTCGGCGATCGAAAGATGCTCTGAGTTACCAGCTTGTGGTCCGATGCCAACCGTTACTCGGAACTTGTTTTCGGCCCAGTTGAAATCGAGATTGATCGGTTCCCCATTCGGGGTGTGTTCCAAAAGAAAGCCGCAAGCTTCTGTGACCGCGAGCTTAAGATCATCGGATTGCTCTAGGTCGAGTTCTAAACGATGAGCGATGCCGGCAACCGTTAATCGGGCGATACCCACATATTCGGGCTCGCTAGGTATGCAAAGTTGAATTCTTACGACGATACTCCAGCTGTTGATCTTGTGTCATCGTTTCACGGACAACGATCACGAGTTTGGGAATGACAACCGGCTCTAATCAAAAGCGACGAGAGCAAAAAATCGGAACGCTCAAATGACGAACCGAAATCTCATCAGCTGGCCGCGGGGGCTAGGACGGCGAGAGCTTCTTCTTCGCTGGCGAAGATTTCGAAAATCTTGACCAGACCGGTGATGTTGAAAATCTTCTTGATTTGAGGGTTCGTACAGACCAGCAAGATTCGTCCGCTGTGCTCGCGAACTTTCTTGAGGGCTCCGATGAGAACGCCCAGTCCGGTGCTGTCGATGTATCGCACCTTCTCAAGGTTGATCAAGAGCTGATAATTCTCATTTTCGATGAGCTCATTGATAGTTTCTTTGACTCTGGGCGATGTGTAAACATCGATCTCGCCTTGGATCTCTACGGCTTGTGCTTTGCCGTCAAGATTGCGCGTATTAACCTTAATATCCACAAATATCTCCTAAACTGTCCTGTTGGAAAACAAGCGTACTAAGCTTGCTCCTCGTTAGAAACTTCTTGAGCGTCTATGTCACCCTCTAGAGGTTCAACTGCTCCATTTGGGGCGGCTGCCTGTCGTTTCGCTTTGGCTCGTTCGAGCAACTCAATAGAGTCCTCTTTCAAGTCTTGGGCGAAATCGGACGCCTTGTCTTTGGCGTTCTTGGCCCGGTCACGCAGTATTTCGCGGGTCTCGTCCCCGGACTGCGGTGCCATGATAATGGCCACTGAGGCGCCGATGAGGCTGCCGACCAGTAGGCCGAAGAAAAATCCGAAACCTTCTCTTTGAGTTCCCATGAGAGAACCACCTTTCCAAATCCATGATGCCCTGTGGCATCAGGATTTCTGAGGGAGGCGGTTCGACCGCAGGAGATCGATTCCTTCCTCGGAGATCTCAACCTTGAGGGCTCCTCACCCACCTCAACCCGGCTCTCGGAAGACTTGTGCGGGCTCAATTCTGGCGGCCTGGCGAGCGGGAACCCAACCCGCTAGGAGAGTCAAGGCGAGGCAAAAAAGAAAGGACCAAGCAAAGCTTCCGAGAGTTGGAGCGAAAAGTGTGCTGCCTTGTAGAAGATCCGCTGGAATTCTTGCCTCGAGAATCGTGGCCAAGGTTCGTCCACCGACCCACCCAGCTAAGGCGCCCCCCACAAAGCCGACCAGCGCGACACTGAAGGCCCTCAGGAGATAGAGTCCGGAGGCTTGGCGGGCAGTGGCTCCCAAGGCCCTGTAGAGGGCTATTTGGTGCTTCTCGCGCGCGACTTGCAGTTCCAGGACCGAGGTCAACCCCAACGCCGTCACAACGAGGATAGCTCCTGGAAGTAAAAGTCCGAGGAGCCGAAGCAGACCGGCGATGCTCTCCACCTGTTGGGCGATGGCAAGGCTGGGGGCACGAAGTCCAAGTTTCTCGACCTCGGTCACCACCGAGGCCGTGGCACTGGGATTGGTCAATTTTAGCGTCAGGCTGTGAAGTTTGGGAGCCTCCGTGCTCAGTCGGATACCGGATTCATAGGGAATGGCGGGACCGCCGGCGCCGATCTGATCCGTTACCCCGACGATCACACAGGAGACTTGCCTGGAGTTACCAGGCCGAAACGATGAAGTTCCCAGATGAAGTGTGAAGTGCTTGCCGATGAGGGCGTCGCGAGACAGTTGCGGAAGGTTGGTGTTGACTGAGATCCCCGAGTTCACCAAGTCTAAGATGGCTCGAGGGACCACGGCGGGAATATCTCCTCCGCCGGGCCCCGGGTCGACAAACTCGTAACCAGAGTCGACGTCTCCCGCGACCTGTCCCTCATCACACATTTCCAGAACCAAATCCGTGACGATCCCTTGTCCCCCGTATCGAGCGCGGAGTTGGCAAGGTTCAGGGAAGTGAGCCTGCCGGTAGACGGCGTCGACCTCTGGGATTTTCGCGACTTCTTCTGTGGCGCTTTCGCTCAGATCGCTCTTCAGCGCTAAGGGCCCCAAGCTCAGGGAGCCTGATGACACCCGGACACGGTCGGGTAGACCTCCGAGAACCTTTGTTCGGATGAGGTCTTCGGCTGGTTGGATGATGCCCCAACTGATGATCAAAAACATAATTCCCAGGGCCAGTCCCAGAGAGGAGAGCATCCGGTCTCTGAAGCGGAAGCGGCCCTTGTGGCGCGGCCGTTCCAAGCCCAAAAAGCGCCATCGACTCATGGCTAGACAGCCTCTCGGGATGTGGTTTGGGGAACGCATCGGAGTTGACCATCATTCAACTCGAGGTGACGATCGCAGCGCTCTAGGAGTCTAGAATCGTGGGTGACGGTCAGAAAAGAAATTCCTCGTTGGTGTTCGTGGCTGAACAGATCCAGCACCAAGTCGGCGGTGGGCTGATCGAGCGCTCCGGTCGGTTCATCGGCTAAGACGAGGCTCGGTTCCAGGAGGAGGCTTCTTGCTACGGCCACCCGTTGACGTTGGCCTCCGGATAGAACACTCACATCCTTTTCCAGATGGCTGGTAAGGTCCAAGCGGGCAGCGAGTTCGCGGGCCCGGGCCTTGAGGTCGAACCAAGTCTGCTGGGAAAAGTAGCCGGGAAGGAGGATGTTCTCCAGGGCGCTTCGGGTATCGTCCAAGTGGTAGTTCTGGAAAACGAGGCCAATTTTTTGGTTGCGAAGTTTGGCTAGCTCGGCCTCTCGAAGTCCTTGGACAGGTTCTCCGAAAAGGGCGACCGTGCCCTCTCCGGGTGAGAGTAGACCGGCTGCCATGGAGAGAAGGGTGGTTTTGCCACCTCCCGAGTAACCGCTGATGGCGACCCACTCTCCAGCCTGAATCTCTAGATCAATTCCGTTGAGAATGGATTCTCCAGGTTCGGTTCCGGCTTTGGACGGAATCTGCCACCCGACTCCCGTTAGCTTACAAACCGTCATGAAAGCTCGCCCGCTACGGTGCGGAAAAACTCCCCGCGGTCCAAAGGTAGAGAAAACCAGCTTGGTCGGCTAGGATTTCGCGGACGGCCTGGGTGAGGACCCTAAGGTCGTCAGCTCCCGAAGCGGTGGCGGAGAATCCCAAGAGCTCTTTAAGACCTTCTTGTTTGCGATAGCCAACGAGTTTGGCTTTCGGTGAGTTTGCCGCCTCCCGGATTTTTGCGTAAGCATCTTCGCGATAACCCACCGCGTCCACTAGGCCAACGGCTAGTGCCTGGTCTCCAGTGAAGACTCGCCCGTCGGCCAACTCCTTAACTTTCTCCGGTTTCATTTTTCCGGCACGTCCGGTCGCGACAATGTCAGTAAAACGGTCCCACATTTCGGTGATCAGCCCCTGAATGAGCTTTCGCTCTTCAGGACTCATGGGCCGATAGGGGGATCCGATATCTTTAAACGAGGTTTTACCCTGGCTGTTGAGGCTTTTGACGACGTTGACCGAAACCCCGATCTTGTCCATCGCTTCACTGACGTTGTAAAACTTAGAAATGACCCCGATGGACCCGGTGATGGTCGTGGGATGCGCGGTGATATGGTCGGCCGCCATGGCTACATAGTAGCCTCCGCTTGCTGCTACATCGAGAAAAAGAGCGTGGACCGGAAGCTTGCTTCGCTTCTTGAATTCTAGCAGTTCGTGGTACATGCGATCGCTGGCGGTCACTCCACCCCCCGGCGTGTCGATAGCTAAGAGAACCCCAACCACTTGATCGTCTTCTTCGAGGGCTTTTAGGGTGTCGATCAGTTCGCTCACGCTGCCGGGCCCGGCGCCCATGCTCTCCATGATGACTCCCTCGATGGGAATGACGGCTATCTTTGTCTTGGCGTCGGCCTCTCCATCGACCAGGCTTTCCTTCAGGTTACGACTCTTGCTTGACGACGCTTTCCCCGCCACGATTCCCACCCCTAGACCGCAGGATCCGAACAAGAAGGCGGCGGCGCCCACACATAGCAGCCACATCCAAGGGCGCATACTCTTCTTCGTCGCCGGCCCAGATTTATGAAGTTCGTTGAGATGATCGGTCATGATGGCTTCTTTCTTGGAAGGAACAGTCTCGTTACCGCCGCGGATTCATCCGCGAACGAGGGCGGTGAGAACGAACCAGAGGTTGGCGGGACGTTCGGCCAGCCTACGCATAAAATAAGGGTACCACGACTTCCCATAGGGGATGTACAGGCGAACCTTCCAACCTTCCTCGATGAGTTGCTTCTGGCGGTCTTGGCGGATCCCGTAGAGCATTTGGAACTCGAAGTCGTGCGGACCCTTTCCTAGGCGCCGAGCGATCTCAAGGACTCCCTGGATCATCGCCTCGTCGTGAGTGGCCATGGCGGGATAGTTCCCGGCCTTCAGAAGTTCTTCGGCGGACTCAAGATAGGACGTGTCGACCTGGGTCTTTTTCTGGAATGCGATGTGGGCGGGCTCATTGTACGCACCCTTACAGAGTCGAACCGCGACGCCTTCCTCATTGAGACGGGCTACGTCATCGGCTGTGCGGTGAAGGTAAGACTGCAGGACGGTGCCCACCTGCGGAAATTCCCGATGGAGTTCGTTGACCAGTTCCAGCGTGGCTTCGGTATAGTCGGAACCTTCCATATCGATGCGAACCTTGATGGGGGTTCCCACTGTGGCTTCGGCGATGCGTCGCACGTTGGCCTTAGCCAACTCCGGGCTTCGTGCCAGGCCCATCTGAGTGAGTTTCACCGAGAGGTTACTCACAAGCCTTTCATTTCCCAGGGCGGTCACGGCGCGAAGCACTTCCAGAGTGGCTGCTTCGGCCTCACCTTGGCCGTCCACGTTCTCGCCCAGGAGGTCTAGGGATACAAAGAAACCCTGCTCGATCAATTCCCGTGCCACAACGAGGGCGTCTTCCAAGGTCTCACCGGCCACAAAACGACGAGAGACTCGCCTGGTCAGCGGAAATCGAACCGCGACCTGTTGGGAGATATCGGAATTCGAGAGCCATAACAAAAAGCGTCTTAATAACTGTTCCACGAAACCACTCTTTCCGCTCTGGGTCAGAAGGTAAACCCCCACGGTTTACCAAGGTTCCCCCATGTTAAAGTTTACACGAACCCTGCATCCGTCCTTGTTGGGCCTGCTGCTCTTGGTAGCCATCACCACTCAGGGCTGTCAAAAAGCCACCCAACCCGAGCCGGAAGCGGCTTATCCGACACCTACCCCCGCAGCGCAAGTGGTGCTGGAACCTGGTAAGGTCTCTCCGGGCGTCGGTCTCGACACTATCAAATTGGGGCAGAGCCAAAAAGACGTCATCGCACTTTTGGGGGAGCCAGAAGAGCGCGACAACAATGAGTTCGCTCCGGGCCAACTTTACGTCCTTTACTACTCGCAAGGGATAGAACTGACTTTCGCTGACGATAAGTTAGAAGTCATCACCCTCCACTCGCAAACCGCGAAATGGAAGGCCTACGCCGGGGCGACCTCTGAGGGGGTTGGCGTCGGTTCCTCCCAGGACGACATCGTCAAGGCTTTAGGTGAGCCGGCCGCGGACGATACCCGTGCCCTACGATACCCTAAATTGGGACTTTGGTTTCGACTGGACGGGGACCGAGGCACCACCGACCGAACGGTTCGAGCTGAGACTCTCCAAGTCATGAAACCGGAGTAGATTTGGAGAAGAGAGTTTTCGCGCGCCCTAGAGCCATCAACGGAAAGTAATGCCGGTACATGTGGTATCTCAGCATGAAGCCGCGGCTGAGTTCCTTGCCCTGGGGAAGCGTCTTTCCAGCAACTTGAAGATCGGTGCGGGCCCCGCCGCCGTATCCGGGGAACCCGGTCCCTGTGAAGGCCGCCTCGAACCAGGTTCCGTCCTCGGTCTGGGTCTGCAAGAGAAAGTTCAAGCCCGACTGGATGGCGCCGTGGTAGCGCTCTTCGGCCTGAGCGACTAAACCCATGACGGCCCAGGCCGTCTGAGAGGCGGTACTCTCGCCTCGTCCCCGCAGGGCGTCGTCCATGTAGGACGCGCAGCTTTCGCCCCAGCCTCCGTCGGCGTTTTGATGTTTGACAAGCCAGTCACAAGCCTTGACCACGTAGTCGGCCCGCATATTCTCGCCGACTTTCTCTAAGGCCGGCAGAACGGCCCCAGTGCCGTAGATGTGGTTGACGCCCCACCGTCCGAACCAACTGCCATCAGTCTCCTGTTCAGACCGCATATACTCCACAGCTTGAGCAACCAGCGGGTCATCGAGCCTCAGCCCCTGATAGCCAAGCGCTTCCACGACGTGAGCGGTCACATCCACACTGGGAGGATCGAGGGCTTCTCCGAAGTCGCAGAATGGGATCAGCGAGACCAAACTTTCGTTGTTGTCTTTATCGAAAGCGGCCCACGCGCCGTTGGAGGACCGCATCCCCACGACCCACTGTGTGGCCCGCGCGAGGCTTTCTTTCACGCGTTCGGCCAGGTCGGAATCCAGAGGGCGAAGTCGCGCCAGCACGATCATGGCGACGGCGGCGTCGTCGATATCCGGATAGTAGTCGTTTTCGTACTCGAAGGCCCATCCGCCGGGTTCCAGTTCGGGACTTTTCATTTTCCAATCGCCCACGGTGCGGATCTGCTGGCCCAGTATCCACTCTAAGGAGCGGTCGAATTCTTGGTTTCCGAGCCCGGTGTCGCAGTCGAGATAGGCGAGTTGAGTCAAGAGAGTGTCCCAGACAGGGGAGGTGCAGGCCTGCAGGTACGTTCCCTCTTCCTCTTCCACGGCCCAAGGCGCATCGAAGCAGCGCCAACCTTTTTCGAGAACCGGATGATCCAAGGGGTAGCCTTCCGAACGAAGAGCCATAAGTGCGTATATCCAAGGCGGTTGGATTCCGGCCCAACATCCATCGGCTTCCTGGCGTCGCAAGATCCACTCTAAGCAACGAGCCACCGCTGTGGACCGATAAGGCTTCCACGGAGATCGGCCGTATAGGGCCAACACGCGGTCGCTCAGATAGAGAAACTTCTGGATAAAACCTCCCTGCTTCGGCCAAGGGAGTCGCGTTTTGGCTTTCTTTCGGCCGTGAGGGAAGAGTTCGTCAAGACGAGCCTCGGGCGGGAATGGTCGAACCGGCCGTCGTGCTGAGAGAACTGCCAATGGGACGATGGTGGCTCGAGCCCACGATGCGAAGTTGTAAAGATTGAACGGAAACCATAATGGAAAGGCGACGATCTCGGGAGGTAAAGTCGGGGTGCCGCTCCAGGGCCATTCACCGCACATGGCCAGCCAAATTTTCGTAAACACACGGGTCTTCTCGATACCGCCGTTGGCCAGTATGAACTTGCGCGCGGCTTGAAGTGGAGGTTCCTCGGCGGAGTATCCATGGACTCGCAGCGCGGCGTAGGCTTCCACGGTGGCGTTGAGATCGCCGCCCTCCGCGTCATGAAACACTCCCCACGACCCGTCTGAGCGCTGCTGATGAAAGAGCCCTTTGATAACTCCCTCGGTTTTAGGGTCCGAGGTGATGCCAAGAAGGTGGTAAGCCAGCAACCACTCTGCCTCCATGGAGGCGTTGGATTCCAGGCGTGCCGCCCAAAACCCAGGCTCTTTTTGAGCGTTTCGAGACCACTGCATGGCCTTTTCGATGCCCTGTTGAATCCGATCGATGGTTTGAGCGACCAAGACTTACCTCCGTGGATAGGACTGTCACTTCCTGACTTGTCCGTAGTGCGATAGCTAGTGTGAGAGCGCCTTACGCAATGTCTAGGCGATCTCCTTGAGTTTGTCTTTTCGCGCGGGATAATCTTGGGGCGGTCGCGAAATCGGGGTGTCTGGGGCTTTTCGATGCCCCGGACTTTTGAAACTTGGGACTCTACGCGTTGCTATGCTCCCAAGCTCTGACCGAACGAGAACTTGGGGGCAGTACATGAGAATCGCCATTGTCGGAGCCGGTCCTACCGGATTTTTCCTGGCCAAAAGTCTGTTGGACCAGGGCGGAGAGGATTGGCGGGTAGATATCTTTGAAAAGACCCCGTTCCCCTTCGGCTTGGTGCGATTCGGAGTGGCCCCGGATCACCCGAAGATCAAATCTGTCACCAAAGGGTTTAGTAAAGTTCTGGCGGACTCGCGCTGTCATTTTTGGGGCGGCGTGAAAGTGGCCGAACGAGACCATGGGGGCGATTTCTCGGTGGAGAGTCTTCTTGAACACTACCACAGCGTCGCACTCACGGTGGGTAGCCAAGATGATCGAAAGCTCGGCATCCCCCAAGAAGAGAGCAAAAATAGCTTTCCGGCCACTCGCTTTGTGGGTTGGTACAACGCCCATCCGGAAGATTTAGGTCTCAATCCCAATCTGAAGGTGGAGCGCGCCGCTGTGGTGGGAGCGGGAAACGTGGCCATCGATATCTTGCGCCTTTTGATCTCGTTGCCGGAACGGTTGGCTCCCACGGACATTTCCGACCAGGCTCTTGAACAGCTGCGGGCCTCTTCGATCAAAGAGGTGGATGTATTGGTGCGGCGGGGACCGTGGGACGTGGCCTTCACCAACCCAGAAGTCAAAGAACTTCTCGACTTCGAAGATGTGCAATTCACGTTTGACCCCCCTTTGGCGGAGTTTTTCGAGACCCCGCCCTACGCCGATCGTCGCGCGACCAACAACATGGCGATATTTCTCGAATTGGAAGCGCGGACGGTGGCCGCTCCACGCGCCACGGTTCATTTCCGCTTTCTGGTGTCTCCGCGGGAGCTTGAGGTGAGTTCCAATGGTGCTGTTCAGGGAATACAATTGGGCCACAACACCCTGGTGGTCAATGACGAAGGATCGAAGTTGAGCGACAGCGGACGGACCAGCACGCTCCCTTCTGGGCTCTTCCTGCGATCGGTCGGCTACCTCGGACGCCCGCTTCATGGTGTGTCTTACTGCGACCGCCGAGGCGTGATTCCAGCCGACGCTGAGGGACGAGTGGTAGACGCGATGGAACAACCGGTGTCGGGGCTCTATGTCAGTGGCTGGATGCGCAGGGGACCGAGCGGTGTGATCGGGACCAATAAGAAGGATGCCAACGAGGTTGCTCAAGCCATTATAGCCGACGGCGCCGTTCGCCCGGTGGGTAGCGACGCCCAGTTCGAGGAATGGTTGGCTTCCTCGATCCATCAGAAGGCTATCTCCAAATCGGACTGGGAACACATCGATGCCCGAGAGATAGCGCTAGGGCAGGCCAATGGGCGTCCACGCCGCAAGTTCCTTTCGGCAACCGAAGTGGCCCAGGAGTTGTCCTCTCGGGTCAGCGAAGTTTTGGGCGCCTCCTAGGGCGCCTCTAGCCCGCGCAAAATCAAGAATTCGAGGGAACCTTCACACGTGAAAATCAGTATCATTGGCGCCGGTGGTCGGGTCGGCTCCAACACGGCTTTTGCTCTGCAGTGTCTCGGTCTGGGACGCGAAATTGTGCTCATCGACGCCAATCGAGAAGCGGCCGAAGGAGAAGCCCTCGATCTCATGCACGGGGGGGCGTTCACGGCTTCACAGATCATTCGAGCAGGAGAGGAGTCCGAACTCGATGGCTCGGACATCATCATCGTCACGGCCGGCCTACGCCGTCAACCCGACGAGCCGCGCTTGGCGCTGATCAACCGCAATGTAGGTCTGTTCGAGGATATCCTTGGGTCCATCAAAAAGGCGTCGCTAGGGGCCGGCACAGTGCTTCTCGTGGTCACCAATCCGGTTGATATTATGACCCAAGTGGCGGTGGAAAAGTCGGGTTTTTCGCGGGAGAAAGTCCTAGGGCTGGGAACCGTTCTCGACACCCTGAGATTCCGTTCGCTGTTGGCTGAGCAATTTCAGGCCGATCCCCGCCAGGTGAACGCGCTCATTTTAGGCGAGCACGGCGATTCTATGGTTCCGATCTGGTCCACCGCCTCGGTGAACGGCGTCCCGCTGACTTCGCTCAAGGGATACGACCAACAACAGGTGTGGCAGATCTTCGTGCGGGCCCAAAAGAGCGGCGCCGAGGTTCTCAAGAAGAAAGGCGGCGCAGGCTATTCGGTAGCGATAGCTATCGCCGAAGTGGTCAAGGCTATCTGCGAGGACAGCGGCGCGATCTTGCCCGTCTCCACGATGCAGACGGGGTGTCACGGGCTGCGCGATGTCTGTCTTTCGCTTCCGACCAAAGTGGGGGCTGACGGGGCAGGCGACCGGATTGAGCTAGAGCTTTGGCCCAAGGAGTTGTCCGCTTTGAACGACTCCGCTCGAGCCTTGAGGGAAACGTTGCGAGAGTTGGATTCGCGGTCGCTAAGAAGTTGAACCGAGACGACGGGTGGAAGTCGTTTTGACGGCGCGGCGGTAACGAGGAGAGCTATGAGCGAATTCCCCACTTCCCAAGAACTCCAAAGTATTCGGCGTGAGCTTCGTTGGATCAAACTGTATGCCGGGGTTCTGACGGCGGCCGTGGTGGGACTTGCCCTTGCCGTGCTGCGGCCTACCGGAACATTCGAGGAACTGAACGTCCGTCGGATCAATGTGGTGGAAGCGTCCGGCGCCACGCGCTTAGTGATCGCCAATGCGGAGAAGTTCCCGGTCGTCAAATTGGGGGGCAAGGAGTATCCTCGAAAGAAGGGGATAGAACCCGCTGGCATCGTGTTCTATGACGCGAAAGGAATGGAGATGGGTGGACTCGCTCTCACCGATAATACGTCGGGTCGATTGGGCGCTTTGGCATTAGACTATCCGAATTTTGATGCCGTTGGGCTCTCCACCGTAGTCAGTGCCGACGGCAAGGAAGCGACCGCTGGACTGATCATCAATTCGCATCCGCCGGCCGATCTCGACGTGGTGGCCGCGAGCAAGGTGGTGCAGCGTAGGGTCGGAATTCAAAACCGCAACGAGAACGCCGAAGTCATCCTGTCCGACCCCCAAGGGCAAGAACGTCTTCGCCTAGTGGTCGATGACCAGGGCGAGCCCAGCATCGAGTTGCTCGATGCCGAGGGAAAAGTGACGCTACGACTGTCTGGGGAAACCAAGAGTCCAGATGGCGCTGCGAGGACTTCTAACAGGTGATATCGAGCCCTCGCCCCAGATACTGACTCTGTTTGGCGCGCGCCACCAGTTCCTCGGGCACACGCACCTGTTGATTGCACTTGGGGCAGTGCAAAGGGCGCTCCTGAGCGACATCTTCAATGGAGAAATCGGGCAAGAGGGCGCGACAACTGGGGCAGGACATTTTGGTGAGCGGTTTGATTCTTCCTAATTCAGCCATTTTGAAGCCTTCTGGACTGCTGACGGAAATCCTCATTTGGAGAGTGGGGAGGGTTATCCAGGAGTCTTGCCGTTCGATGGGTCCCTCAACTGTGTTAACAAAATGTTTGCAAACTTCAGGGGATTTTCAAGAAGGCTCTCCAGTCATCGATGGCATGATGGGACTATGAACATTATGAAGTTTAATTCTTGTCGCTTGAGGCTGTCCCGCTCGTCCTCCATGGCGAGACGTTACGACGGAGTCAAGAGGCCCTGGGTTTCAGGCCGGTCGGCGCCTGAATTGGGAGTCCAGCCGAAGGATGTCTCTGACGTCGTTGGGTTCAGGTTGCCAAAGGACGAGTCTCACTCAGTGGGCGGTGGGCTGGAGGCCTTGCTGGAACTGCACCACTAGGGTGGCTGTGATGAGAGTGCGGGCCCCTGGGTTGAGGAGCAAGGTTCTCTTTCGTCCCTCTATTGCGCACCAGTTCGGAAGCGAAGGTGTGGCGGAGCACGAGCGGCGTGACCTTGGGCGAAAGCCCGACCTAGCTACCATACCGGCGAGTGCCGGGGACGAGGACGTAACGCTGACGCTTTTAGGCCTGCCATGTTGAAAGCAGAGCGTTACGTCTTCGTCCAACGATCGTTGCCGGGCCTTGGCCAGACCGAACTATTCTGCGGCAGGCCGACGCTCAAGGGTTTCCCGAAAAGCGAAGCCGTTCCCGCAGGGTCATGCTCGAGCTTCCCCGAGCCTTTGCGCCTGCTAAACTTAGCAGGCGCAAAGGCGACCCACTCAACCTTCAGTGAATCCCCCACGGAGGGGAATTCGCTGTGGAAAGCAGAGAGAGTTGCTCTGTCGTGACCACCTTCACAACGCGCGAGTTCCCCGACCCAGCCCTTGATTTCAGCCGAACGAGGGCCTCGATTGCACTAGGTCACCAGTGAGAGGTGCTTTGGCTTCGCACTTTATAAATAAAGTGCGCTGCAACACACCGCACGGCCGAAGGCCGGGCTTCTTATGGCGGTGGCCAGATGAAAAAAGACCCCCTCCTGAAGCGTGGAGGCCTGGGAGGGGGTTTGCTGGACTGAGTCACCAGATCATGGTCTTAAAGTCTTCTCAGTACCTTTACTACGATGGGAGCTGTATTCTAAATAAGAACTATTCCGAAACCACTGGTGAGCCTTTTTCTCTCTATCGCAGTGCAAGGTATATGAAGTTCTATCACCGCTAACCTCATATCCCTTGTAGTAGGAATCTTTGCCGGAAAGACATTCCGGAAGGAAATTTAGATCAACGGGAATCAAATCGATTTCGAGGTCAGATAAGGTCTTAGGATAACTGGAATGATGCTTGTCTGCGTAAACACCTAGGGCCGTTTTTACAATCCATAGCTTGTGGCGGCAAAGTGGATCGTCATGGGAGGTTTGAAAAAAAACAACTGCTGCCAGCACTAAAACACATAAACCTGCTCCGAACGCCACAACTGCACTTTCAGTCTTCAAGGGAAACGCTTTTCCCCACTAAGATCTCCTCCCCACCACCCTTGATTATATCCTTGCTCCTCTCGGTCGTGCGCGACACTGTAAATTGCGTCCACGCGTGATTGAGACGAATTTCCAGTGTGCATTTGTAATCTCTCATAGGTAAGAATTTTACTCAAAAAATTTCTTTCAGACTCATAT
>JBBKWP010000043.1:0-22445 GCA_037968995.1 Candidatus Xenobia bacterium | reverse complement strand
TTATGTGACCTTGGCCGTCTCAGCCTGATTTCAGGAGGGTTTGCACAGTTCGCGCTGGTAGAAGTTAAAAACGTTGCCATTACTGGCTTCGCTTGTTTTTGACTGTTCCCGCCGGCCGTTTGGGATCACATAATTCGAGCTTTCGCTCAAGATCCTCTCACGGAATTCCACGATCAAAATTTTAAAGACTGTCCAAGAAGCCCAGGATATCAGTGGGGTTGTCTTCTTTGACGAGGTCTTCTTCTGTACAAATTCTTTCGAGCTCTGGCGTGATTATGTGCTCAAGGATGTCTCGCTTCCGAGAAATGTCGAGCCCGAGGTAGATCTGGAGACTGTTGTTGGAAGCGTGGCCGAGCCAAGTGCGGATCACGTTCATCTCGACACCAGATTGAAGAAGATGAACGGCCGTCGTGTGCCGCATACTGTGAGCGGTGAGATGCTTTCGGTTTAGACTCGGCATGTTTTTCGCGGCCTCGGTGATGTAGTGGCCAATGAGCCGCGAGACTGTGTGGCGGGTCAAGGCTTGGCCTCGCATACTCAAGAAAAGGTAGTCGCTTGCGGTCGGGCCGGAAGGCTTGGGCCGAAAGCGGTCCGTGTAGAGGTCGAGAAGCCTGATGGTGCTATCCCAGAGAGGGACTTCTCGCATCTTCTTTCCCTTGCCGATAATACGAATGGAAGGGGCTTTGCCACGAAGAATGTGACTGTGGCGCGCCTGGGCCATTTCATGAACTCGAGCACCGGTGTTGTAGGCGAAAACCAAGAGAGCCAGATCTCGTCGCTCTTTCGGCGAATGGAGTTTTACCCCGGTCAGCACAGCTCGAAGTTCGTCAACCTCTAGATGCCCCAAGAGAGGTTTATGGCATCGTTTCGTAGGTATCGAGAGAATCTGTCGGCAGTGTCTCTCCAATTCTGGCCGGAGACCGTGGAGGTAATGAAAGAAGGAGTGAACTGCAGCTAAGCGGGCGTTGCG
The DNA here is from genome assembly GCA_037968995.1 of Candidatus Xenobia bacterium. GTDB lineage: Bacteria > Vulcanimicrobiota > Xenobia > Xenobiales > JADMJV01 > JAEXNA01. The sequence goes on along the minus strand of JBBKWP010000043.1, from coordinate 21,475 downwards.
GGTCCGGACACAAACCTTGCGAACTCTCTCCAGGTACGTCAAAAAATCCAGTACGAGTTGGCGGTCGATATGCTGGATCGACCACTCCTCGGGGGAGCCCAACTTTCTCTCCTTTGTGCCAAAGCGCAGAAGAAGGGTCCAGGAGTCTCGATAAGCTTTGATGGTGTTTGGACTGACGCCTTGATGACAAGGAAGATGCTCAGCGAAAAAAGTCTTCAGCGGAGGGGTCAGTCGTTGGTGGAGAGGATCACGGCTCATGGTAGCCCCTCACACTCCGTCAACATTTCTTCGAGATTTGATGCAACGGTGCGCCCGGCAACCCGCAAAAGGTCCTGGCTCAGGTGAAGATAATGGCGGGTGTATTCACTGCTTACGTGCCCCATATATATGGACAGGCGAGGCAAACGGGATTGCGGGTCGGCACCCTCGAGATACCATTTATAAAGACGGTGAACGGCGAAACTGTGACGCAGATCATGGAGACGCGGCTTCGGGCTCTTCTCAGAGCCGATTTGGGCCCTCATACAGGCGTCTCGAAAGATCGAGAGCAAACTGCCAGAGATGGGTGCGCCGTAAGACTGAACGAAAAAGGGACTCTCTGGGCTGGGAATTCCCAAGCGCGCGACTCGACAACGGTGATACTCCTGGAGCCGCTCGCACGCCCTCGGTCCAACTGGGATCAGACGATCTTTGTCGAATTTGGTACGGCGAATGAAGATCGTGCCCCGCACAGGATCGAAGTCCTGGACCAAAAGACGCAGCGACTCTCTACGCCGTAACCCACAGGCATACAAAAGAAAGACCATCGCGGTGTAAGTCTGACGATTGAAAGGGTGAGTCGGTGCTTCGCCCAGAGCTTCGAGAAGACGGGCGATTTCTCGAACCGAGAATATGTAAGGAGGCCGCGGTGGTCGCCGCTGACGCGGAAGAGAATCCGTGGGATCGGCAGCTTCACTCGGAAGCTGGTTTGTTCGAAACAAGAAGCGGAAAAACTGTTCCAGCAAACCTTGAAAGGTCTTTTTTGTCGAGCGACGCCAGTCACGACTCGCGATGAATGCCATCAACAATGAGGGATTCAGCTCTCCGACATCGTGGACACCCTTTCCCTCCGCGAAGACGCCCAGAATCTCAAGGGTGCATAAACTCTCGTATTTTCGACCCAATGACCTCTTGAACAAGATGAAATTTTCGATGTGAGGCGTTAGAAAACTTTGATGGCGTGGAAGACGAATAGGCGGTTCCAACCCTTGCTTAAGACAGAGCAATGCTCCCTTAAGCTCCTGATGACGTTTGCGCCATTCCATAGCGGGATTGATGGGGCAACCTCGCTGCTCCACTAGATACTGAAGAAAACGTTCAACCCGAGGGAATGACAGGTAGACGGTCTCTACCGAATATTTCGCCAACTCGACGTTCAGCCAAGAAAGCAGAACAACCTCACCTGGATATTCATGACCATGATCGGCCAAAAACCAAAGAAATCGAGCAGCACTTGCTAGAAGACGGGCCTGATGAAGAGGTGCGTACCCGGCCAAGTTATTCTCAAAGTCAATCAAGACATCGCGCCATTGAGATGGCACCGAGGGACGCCCTCCAGGCAGTAAAGCTAGCAGATCTGTCCGCTTGCGAACTCGCTGGACCACACCCACTTCAGCTTGACCCTCTTCTTCTAGGGTACGGGCCAACTTGGCCACCTCGGTAAGACCCACTAATACTGCCTCAAGACTGCAGGTTTCAAGACGTTGCTTTAACCACTCCAGAAGGATCGGCTCGGTGAGCGGCGTCCCCCGTTGCTGTAAAAACTGGAGCAATGCTCTCGTAGAGGCCGTCATCTGTTACAACAACTCCCCGTAGTTGTCAGCAACATCGCGGAGGAATTCCATGGCCAATCGAAGGTAGACACGGCCACTATCTGGATTGGCGTGACCAAGAATACAAGCGACCTCCCCAAGACCTAGCCCCTGCTCCACCAAGCGCGTTCCCACCGCCCTGCGAATGGCATGAGCACCTCTTCCGGACTTCAAGCCCGCTTGAGTTACCAGAAGGTGCAAGCGACTTGTTACATCGAGTCCGCTACGATAAGGTTTCCCGCGAACGCCGCACAGAAGGCTACGGTGAGCCACTTTGGGCCTCCCGTTTTTTAGATACTGGGCGAGAATCTCGGCGACCACTGGTACCAGCGGCAAGGTGAGCCGGCTTCCCATCTTTCGATGAGGAATGGTGAGGACCGCGTGCTTCCAATCGATGTCATCGAGCGTGAGAGCCGCGACCTCACTACTTCTGAGCCCATACACAATCAAGAGGATCAGCATCGACCGGTCTCCTAAAGCAGCAACACCATCGCCTTTGACTGAAGCGATTAGCGTCTTCAGCTCTTCCCAGGTGAAATGAGGTGGGACCTTAGCTTCTCGGTAAATGATGGGACTCTCCACCCAGTCCGACAGGTCTTCGTCATGCCACCCTTCGGCAAAGAGATACCGGAGAAAGCCACGCACTGCGCCTGACCGGATCGAGAGATGGACTTTGCCCAACCCTAACGCCGCTGTCTCTACGAAAAATCTGTCGGTGTCGGCGACACAAAGAGCGGCCAATGCGACTGCTTCTCGCTTCAGGAAATCCAAGAACTCGGTCAGCGCCTTGCGATTTTGCCGTCGACTAGAAGCACCCAAGCCTCGATGGTCAACTAGAAAATCAAGGTATCGTTTGAGAAGTTCCTCAGGAGTGGGCCCGTTCTGAGCCTGCTTTCCCACCGCGCCAGCTTTCGGTCTCTTTCGAAGCTGGCGATTTTTTCGGGTGCGATAGATGGTCGCAAGTCTGACATCTTTTTCCATTTCTAGTCCTCCGTCGTAATCCTAACGGTGAACCGATGCTGGGAAAGGGATCTATCGTGTGGGTTTCAACAGTGACGCTTAAAATCACTAATCAGATCATGGGCAAAGCCTCGGCCTTCTCAGAACGCCGAGGGATGATAGGAAGATTGAGGGGGTCGTAATGATCGGGCGAGAGCGATGGATATGACGTGGACCGGGAGGAGGCGTACTCCCAAACAATTCGACAAAGCGACCGTGCAGCGACTGGCCAGCCGCCAAAGTCGAGACTTCTTGTTTTCATCGGGCGGCGGACGATTGGACTCGTCTGGAGAAAATGACGAAAGTCGGTCTAACAGTCTATCGAGTCGGCGACCAAGAAACCGCTTAAAGCTTCGGCGAGCCGACTCACTCAAATCGTACCAATGACCGCTATTCGCTGCTCGGTCTTCAAAGGCCCAAGCTCGAAAAGCTTCTTGGTAGGACGCCGCGATATAGCATCGGGAAAAGACTAAGAAGACTGGTCGCCAAGAGAATGATCGCTCACACTCACAGCACTTGAAACGCTGGACCGGAAGCCCGGACACACAGCCACCAGAGCACGGAATATACTCCCCTTTCCTGTAATAATAACCCCACTTCCAAACACTCAGACTCCGGCAGCCTTCGTAAGGACAACTTCGTCTAGGGAGTTCGTTCTGATGGAGCTGCCTCAAATAGCTCTTGCAAGATCGATCGACCTGGCCTACGATATCCTCGCGTGGTCTAGGTCTTGTTTTGATAACCCAAATCTATCACGCCTGGCACTGCACTCCCATGCAGTGCCTTTTGCATTCCTGGACCGGCAGGGTCCGGACAAGGGACCTAACCCCAGTGATCACATAACTACAGTGTCACATAACCGGAGCAAAGTGTGACGAGGTTGCTACCAATGGTTTTGCCTCTGCGACTGTAGAGAACAACATGATGGACTTCGAGCCAGAGGTGATTTGGACAGCCGGGCGTGGAGCAGCAGTACCCGTCGCGACGGAGCATTTCGCGCCGTTGTGCTGAAGTGGGTAGGCGCGCTTCTTCGTTGAAACGCAGGCGACGATTTCGCCAGTCGTTGGCCAGCAGAACCAAGTTTTCGTTGTCGGGGCAAGAGACTTGGTGGGCGGCCAAGGTCTGCTCCCACAACGGATCGATGCCCCGCGCGGGACATCGGTCAGCTTCTGTGATTCTCCGCCGATGCGGCGCAGCCGCGTCCTCTCCATGATCCAAAATTTCCCGTGCGGGAAATGCCGATACCGCATTCTCCATCGCCTCCAATAGTTCAGCCGCCAGATGTTCGACCGGCCGTTCGAAGTCGCTCACTCCCTCGAGTTCCTGGCACTCCCCGCTTGCATCCGCCAACCCCATGCTCTGAGCCAACGCTCGAGCTTCTTGGACTAGAGGCTGCCGACGGTGCTGCTCGGCGACGAGATCCTTGCGCGCTTCCTGTTGACTCTTGGCCAAGGCGTCGAGGTCAGAGAGGGAGGTGCCGTCCTTTTCCAATAGGGCCGCGAAAAGAGCTTGCACAGCCTCGGCCAATGGAACGGGACGACCCTGCTCTAGAGAGTACACCTGCAACCCACGCTCCACCACAGTCCTTCCCGTCAGACCGAGTCGAAGTCGCAAGTCAGTGATGGCCGGCTCTTTCTCGCCTTCGTCGGGCAAGTCACCAGGGATGGCACCTTTGGGGGTACACCGGACGAGCTTCTCAACTTCTCGGTAGTTCTTGTTGCGACAAACTTCCAGCCAGAACTCTTCGGTGTCAACGCTGGCTTTACGTACAACCTCGCGCAGCTTACTCCAGCAGACCTCCCCCGATTCTCCCGCGCGGGAAAGTCGAGGTAACGATTCCAGTTTGTCCGCCACCCATCGCAGGGCCCGAGCCTTATGAGGCGGCAGGCCCAGGACTTGGGTTCCGTAGTGCACGGCGCCGCTGCAGCCGAACTTTTCATAGAGCTTCGTCCTATGAACCGCCAAAAGACATCTCCCCAGCACCACCTGATAGGAATTCATGGTGCCGGCGGCTTTGAGCGCGAGTTCGTGGATGGTGTCGGGACCGTGATCGATAAGGTTCGCGGCACTCCAGTGGATGGGATTGATAACGGGGTTTCTCATACTTCCATGGTAGGCTTGAATTTTCGGGAAGTCAAAACGACGACACCGAAAAAATGGCTTAACCACAACGTTAGAGTGGACTCCTGAGCGTGCTTCTCCGCTTCATTCAAGCACCCTATTGAGCAAAACGTCGGTTGCGCTCTTTGGACTTTCTGAGAGGAGAAGCCAGGCGTGTTTGAGGACTTGTTTTTCGTCAACCGTCCCTCGAGGGTATCAGTCCGTCAGAGTCCAAAATACTCGAATAAAGTTGTATTTTGTGATCTTCTTCATCGTGAGGCATGGGGATGACTGAAAGTCAGGCAAGCTAGAGGGCACTCAACGCAGGCCAGTTTTTGGCCAGCAGAACCACGTCTTCGTTGTCGAGGCAAGGAACCCGACTGGATGGGCAGGACCTGCTCCCAGCCATCGGCCCGAACGAAGTTTTCCTCACGCGAGATTTCCCGCAAGGCTTGGTCGACGTCCCGTACGGGAAACTCCGTTCTGGAAAAGTTCAGTGCCACTGTCTCTCGGCTAGACGGTCCGATCGGGTTGACGGGCTAGGGGGGGTCCCCTGCGGAAAATCTGGGAGCCGCCTCCAGTCCAACCCTTTCGCCCCCCACCTCAGCCCTAACGCAGACTGACAACCGAGTTCAATAGAGGCTGGAATCTGGCGTTGGCGTGGTCGGGATTCTCCGTGAGCGGCGGCAGAGTGTATGCCAATCATTAAGGCGAAGTTTGGGCGGCTAGTCGTAGTCTCGCGAATTGCGAACGGCTCGGTCCATTTCGCGCTTGGCCTGCTTTTCGGCCAGATCGCCGCGCTTGTCGTGCAATTTCTTACCCCTTGCCAAAGCGATGCGACATTTAGCCATTCCGCGGTCGAAGTAAAGCTCCAAAGGCACTATGGTGAGCCCTTTCTCTTCCAAGCCTCGGGTCAGTTTTTCGATTTCGCTGAGGTGCAAGAGAAGTTTGCGGGGTCGCGTCGGTTCGTGATTGTTGCGATTGCCCTTTTCCCAAGGCGCGACATAAAGAGAGTTCAGCCAAGCCTCGCCGTTGCGAATATCCACATAAGCGTCCACTAGGTTCACTCCCCCGGCACGCATCGATTTCACCTCTGTGCCCAGTAGCACCATACCCGCTTCGAACTTGTCGGACAGGTGGTATTCATAGGAGGCCCGCCGATTGGTAGCGATTCGCTTTTTCTGCAGATCTTTCGTCTTCTCGCTCACGGGGTGGACCAGTCCACTCCATAGAGGGCGGAATACTTGTTCTGCAAGTACTCAACGAAAGGTTGCACGGTAATTCCCCGACCCAACACTTTATTGACCAGAACCTCTGGTTCGTAACGCGAGGCGTGCTGGTAGACATTCTCGATGAGAAAATCTAACAGCGGGGCAAATTCACCCTGAGCCATCAGGTCTTCGATGTTGGGGATCTTGGTATCCACTGCATACCAGAGATCGGAAGCAATGAGACTTCCAAGAACGTAGGTCGGGAAATACCCTACCAGTCCGTCCGACCAGTGAATGTCCTGTAAGCAGCCCAGTGCGTCCGTCGGCACCTCGACTCCGAGCGACTCTCTCATCTTCTCGTTCCACAAAGTTGGAACGTCATTGGCTTCAATCAGGCCCTCGGTTAGGGCCAACTCGATTTCAAACCGAACGATGACGTGCAGCGAATAGGTCACTTCATCGGCTTCCACGCGGATCAAGCTTGGGCGAACCCGGTTCACCGCTCGGAAATAGTCTCGGGGTCCGTAACCTCCGGCTTGCTGTGGGAAGATGTCTCGGACAACGGGAAAGGCCCAATTCCAAAAACTCTCGGAACGGCCCACCAAATTCTCCCATAGGCGGCTCTGCGACTCGTGGACTCCAAGGGAGCATCCTCCACGAAGCGGGGTGAATTCGAGTTGAGCGGGTGAGTGAAGTTCATACAGTCCGTGGCCGGCCTCGTGCAGTGAGGCAAAAATTGCGGTGGCGACCTCCATCGGATGATATCGGGTCACCAAACGAACATCATGCGATGAAGCCGCTGAGCAGAAAGGATGAGTGCCCTCGTCGATTCGGTTCACCGAAGGAAATCCGATGCCGTGAACCAGCCTGCGGGCCAACTCTTGCTGGCCGACGACGTCGTACGACTGGTCCAGCGGTCCTTGCGCGACTTCGGCCACCTTGTCGGAACCAGCGATCAGTTGCACGCCGCGCTGAAGATGAGGTCTTAACTCGGAAAAGAGTCGTGTGACGGTGGAGGTCACCATAGCCGGTTCAAACTCGTCCAAGAGTGCATCATAAGGGTGCTCGTTGTAACCGAGTTCCTCCGCCTCTTGGCGTTTGAGGCGAAACATCTCGTCGAGGTGGGGCGCGAAGAGGGCGAAGTTGTTGGTCTCCCGTGCTTCACGCCATGCGGAAAACGCCTCTACGGCGGCCAAACTCAAGGCTTACACCAGTTCGCCGCTGACGGCGGTGGCGCGCCGACGCTCCCTTTTCCAACGAGCCAAGCTCAGCGCATCGTCGCTCGTTCGGTCCTCACCCAGATGGTCTTCCACCCGAAGCAAAAGGTCGGCGAACTGACTGTCCACCATCCGAGCGTGGGCCAAACGAGATAATGTCGCCCTCTGCCGTCCCCTCACCATGGTGGCCATAGCGGTATGGGGCATCATGATCTGCTGGTCCCATCCTAAGACGCGAGAAGCGTTTTTGAGATGGCAGATGGTTTCGCTCTCTTTGCGAAAATTTTCGAGAAGGGTCATTGGAGTTAGGTGCGTCAGTGGGCTTCGGCAGGCGCGTGCGTGTCGCCATGAGTGTCAGCGTGGGTGTCGTCTTTCTTCGGCCAATGACGTGCGGCGCTGGCGCCTGTCGCAAAAGACAAGATAGCGGCCGCGGCGCTGATGACGAGCAGGACGATCAAGCCGTTGACGATGGAGTGGCCAAGCGCCCCCCAGAAAGCGGGGTTCGAGAAGTCGGAATATACGGTAGGCATCGAGTAGTTGGATTCCTTTAAATTGAAATAAATGACAGGGAGTCGAACGACGGCTCGACTTAGCTTTTCTTGCCTTTTTTCAGGCGCTCCTGCCGAACGCGATTGTTGTAAGAGTTCACGATTCGGGAAACGTAGTTGGTGGTCTCCTGATACGGGGGTATTCCACCGTACGACGCCACGGCACCGGGACCGGCGTTGTAGGCAGCGAGGGCCAGATCCAGGCGTCCGAATCGGGTCAACTGCTCGGCTAGGTATCGCGTTCCACCAGCGATGTTATCTGACGGGTCTGAGGAGTCCTGCACCCCCATCTGGGCCGCCGTTCCGGGCATCAATTGCATGAGGCCTTGGGCTCCGACGTAGGACATGGCTTGCGGTTGAAAGTTAGATTCCTGGCGAATAACTTCTTCGATCAAAAGTGGATCGACGTTAAACCTTTTTGCTTCGCGCTCCACGATCGTGGAAAGGTTGACTCTTTGGGATCCGATCTGAACCCATCGCTCGTCGAGGTTCTGGCTCGGACTCGAAGCGAACGACACCGTGGATGGAATCGTCAGATTCATTGGAGCGCTCTTGGGTTTGGTTCGCAGATCCTGTGGGGGGACAACATTGTAGATCGTCCCTGAACCACTGCTTCGCATGGTGCGATAGAAAGTTTGTGCACCCGAATTGCTATAGCTGTTGACAGTCTGTCCTTGAGACGAAGCGCCGCCCGACCGATAGAGTGTATCGGCGGATCCCGGCATAGCTAAGGCCGCACAAAGCAGGACCGCCGAACTGGTTCCCAAAATCTTTTTCACGAGCGAACTCCTTCCACAGGGTGATCAACACATGAATACCTGAGGAGTTTCTACAATCCTGCTAGGAGGTAAAGGCTTGCAGTGTCCGCGTTGCTCAGGTTCTGGAAAATGTCCCGACTGTCTTGGTGAAGGTTCACAGGAGTGTCCGGTGTGTTCCGGCGCCAAGGTCCGGCAAACCAGTCGTGGGACCACCTACGAATGCAAGTCGTGTCGAGGGGCCGGGACCGTGCCGTGCCCAGTCACTTGCTCGTCGTGTGAGGGATCGGGTGAAATCACCGAGGAACTTCAGAAGAAAGTCCGCGACACCTATTCCATCAAGTTCGTAAATTTCAGTCCAGCGAGCCAGATCACGACCTGGCTGATAGGGCTGAATATTCTGATCTTCGCCCTGGTTCTCTTAAAGCCGGAGGTGGGGTTCGCCCTTACCCTCAAGGCGGACGTCTTTCAAACGAACCACGTGTGGGAGTTTCTCAGCTCCAATTTTCTTCACTTTTCGCTCTTTCATCTCGCTCTGAATATGGGTTTTCTGTGGACCTACGGTCAAGTCACCGAGGGCCTCTTTGGTCGCTTGAGATTCTTGACCCTCTACCTGGTAAGCGGACTGGTTGGCAGTCTCCTGTCTTGGGTGGCCCACTGCCACTTCGGTGGGTCATACTACGCGGGGGTCGGCGCTTCCGGGGCTTTGTTTGGACTTACGGGTGGGTTGCTGGCGGTTTACGTCCGCTGGCGCCTCATCGGATGGGATCAGTTGCGACCGCTGGCTATGATCTCAGCCGCGGTTTTGTTAATCGGTTTTGGGACTGAAGTTTTGGGATACACCTGGATCGATAACTGGGGTCATCTCGGAGGAGGGTTGGCTGGATTCCTTTTGACCGCGCTCCTCCCCCGTCCCCAAGGGCATTGAAGGCCTCACTCCCATGTTTTTCATGGCGCGCCAACTCAGAATCCCCCAGGGCGTGAACACCAGTGTCTGATAAAGATGAAGAACCACGGCAGCCCGCAACGCCAGCGTTTTGTCCGCTGAGAAGATCATGAGACTAGCCACCAGTAGAGCGTGATAGTATCCCGGTTTCGCAGAGGATGTTTGGGTTCCAAAGGTCATGGCTATGAGGGCCAAACTTAAGCAATCTGGACCGAAGAAAGCCGATAGGATGAACAGGTTGTGGACCGTGAACAGGAGCCAACTGAGCAGTCCCCAGACCACGGCCTGTTTTCCACCGACACGGGTCATGATCTGAGAAAGGTCGGCCAGGGTGTCGCGTACGAATCTTTCCACCAACTCAGGCGTGAGACGGGGAAGTTTCCCAAGAAAGTGGCCGGAGAACCGTGCCGCCACCACGCGATAGCGGACAAGGAGCCCGATCACCGCGAAGAGGACCGCTGTGAACGATACCACTCCAAAGATCCTGGGATTCGCTCCCTGACTTGCTCCGAGGCCGCCGATCAAGAGGGCCGCCAGCGCAAAGAGGATGCGGAAAATCTGGTCGGTCAAGCGTTCCTGAACTACCGCTGATGTGCCGAACTCGGCCGGCACGCCGCGTTGAGCCATCAGGTAGACCCGCAGCGGTTCGCCACTGCGACTGGGAATTAGGAGATTGGCAGCCATAGCGACTCCGAGGCTGTGGAAGGCCTCAGCGAAATTCGCTCGGTAGGAAAGACACGCTCTCCAACGCTGGGAAATGGCAAGGCACGCTGCCAAGAAAAAAACGGTGGCCCAAAGAAAATGATTCGGCGGCACCTGGCGAACGGCTACCACCCACTGTGAGGGCGGAATGAAATAGGCCAGGAGGCCCATCCCGAAACCCAGTCCCGCCACCGCCCAAAAAATGCTGCGCCACCCTTGAACGGGGTTTTTCTGCTCAATCTCAATGTCTGTAGCGATTTTTCTGGGTTCCCAATTCGTTTCCAGCTTCCTGGTGAATCAGCAAGGCATCGTGGTAGGGAGAGGTCACACAGGGAACTCCTTGGACGTGAATCGAAGACGCCTTCGTGAAAGTCAAACGCATAATAGTCGGGATCACCGGCGCCTCCGCTGTACTCTACGGCATTCGCCTTCTCCAAATTCTCCAGCCCATGGATGGGATCGAAACCCATCTTGTGATGTCTCGAGCAGCGGGTATTACCCTTAGGTTAGAGTCTCCGGAATGGAGCCTGGATGAAGTGGGGGCGTTGGCTGACGTGACCTATCGTGAAAACGACATCGCGGCCTCTATCGCCAGTGGGTCGTATCCAATAGATTCCATGGTCGTCGTTCCCGCGTCGATGAAGACGGTGGCGCAGATCGCTTGCGGAGTGGGAGAGACACTGCTCCATCGGGCTGCCGACGTGACTCTCAAGGAGCGTCGGACTTTGCTGGTGGTGCCTCGTGAAACTCCGCTCCATCTGGGTCACCTGCGCAACCTGACAACATTGGCGGAATTGGGAGCGATCATCTTACCGCCCATGGTCGCCTTTTATCATAAGCCCCAGTCGGTTCTCGACGTCGTGGACCACACCGTCGGCAAGATCCTCCAACTTTTAGACGTTCCGCAGCAACTTTTCCCTATCTGGACAGGGCCAAAATCCGGAGATATTACGGAGTCGCCGAGGCAGCAGGAATCGGGCTAACCGACGCTGCTGGTTGCGGTGTCATCGCGGCAGCGGGAATCGGACTAATCGACGCTGCGGGTTGCGGTGTCGTCGCGGCAGCGGGTGAGGGCGTCGCAACTACGGGTGCTGCGGAAGCGTTTTCCGGACCAGGCGAGAAAGTTACTTCAGGAGTCGGAAAGACTTCAGGGACGCCCGTTGGGTCAGGACAGTTCGCGAGGTCAAACTCTACCTTGGAGACGATTTTGTCAAAAAACTCTCGACGGTCGTTCATCGCTTCCGTCCTCGCGGTCGCGCAGATCAAAACGCCGTCGCCCTCAGGATTCACGTGGAGATAGAGGAGTTGACTCAGTTCGAACTTCGAATATTGGGTACCTGTGAGCTTCACCAACATCGGGTGGCTCTGGTCCTTCCAGGGCTCTACGATCTCCACTTTGTCGCCCAACGCTTTCAACTGTTTCTCGAGAGCGGCTTCAGGATCTTCAAGATCGACCGAACTCAGACTGCGTGCGACGATGGATTCGCGAAACTTATTCTTAACAGGTGCAAGACAGACGACGTCGGCGCCCTCTAGCTTCTCGCGAATCTCCCAGTCCCTATCCACCTGAAAGCAGTAACCTTCGCCGGCACGGTCACCCTTGACCACCACGTGGCCTTTGTGATCGATCTTTTCGTACGTCACTTGTTCACAGCCGCTGAATAGAAGAAGAGCCGAGAGGCTCCAGATAGCGAAACGTCGGCTCCGAACATAACTTGATTTTAGCACGGCGCCGCCGTTCGACATCGCAACTCCAGAAACCCTTTCCCGGGCGGTAGGGGCTTCTCACCTTTCTGCGAAGGGCCAGCCATGTCGACCGACACTTCTAAGAGTCTTTTTGACCAAGCCTTGCAAAAACTCCAGTCCATGAACTTCGTGGCTGCTGAACATCTTCTCCAACAAGCCTCGGAAGTGAACGAAGAGGGAACCACCCTTTACGCTGCCAGTTGGGCGGTCCTATTGGCTCTGCGCGATAGAGAAGAGGAGGCGATCTCGATCTTGGAAGAGCGTCTGGCCGTCAATTCCACGGATCCGAATCTTCTTTTAGCCTATGGCTTGACTCTTGAAAAGCAAAAAAAGTTTGAAGATGCCGAAGACGCCTTTCGTGAAGTCCTCAGTCGAGACGCCGAGAACCCCGGAGCCCTCCGAGGCTTAGCCGAATGCCTCAAGGGAAAAGGCGACCTCGTCGAAGCCACCCGCTTGGCGGTCAACGCTTTTCGACAAAGCCCGGATAATCTCAACTTCGCGCGATCGGCCGCCAATCTTTTAGAAGCGATCGACCAGCCCAAGACGGCCTTCGAAGTCTTAGAGCTTGCGGCCTACTACCATCCGAGAGATGAGGAGATGGTAAGTCGGACGCTCCAGGCTTGTCTTGCTCAGGGCGAGATCGACCGTGCCGCGGAACTTCTGGCGGTGGTCGATATCAACCAACCCTGGGCGGCCGGCTGGAAGGTCAACTTCCTGGACTGGATGGGGCAGCACGAGAAGGCCGATGAGTTGATCGCTCGGACCTTGGATCGCCCTCCTGGAAAGGACCCGGATTTTCTGTTTCAAGTAGCCTGCGTCGCGATGCGACGCGGAGAGACCGATCTCGCAGACCACTACGTCAGTGAGATCCTTGACCAGGACCCTCAGCACACCGGAGCTTTGAGATTGTTAGCGGACCTTTCTTTGGGTCGCACCGACCTCGATGCGGCCATCGATCCCTTGATGAAAGCGTTTGCCCTTTCCAACGACTCACCCACTGGTTGGAGACTCTTTTGGTCTTGCGTCGGTTCCGGCCGTTTGGAAGAGGCAGAAGAGACGTTATTCACTTTAGCCGAAGATCCGGATCTCCTCAACGACCCCATGGAAGTGGCACGCTTGGACCTCGCTGGGGCTTTCATGGAAGCGTTGACGGAACGACCCTTCGAGCAAGAAACTTTTTCTGCTCTCGATGTGCTTCCGGTGGAGGCCTCATGCGGGCTGTTGCTCGAGTATCTCGAAGCCATCGAGTTGACCAAGTCTAAAACCGAATCCTTGGAACAGTTGTACGAGATTCTTGGTTCAGAGTTGGGGCAGCGCGATCCGCTGCTGCGCTTGAACCGTCTTTACGCAAGGGTGGACTGGTCCGGCATGAAAGGCGCTCTCACCGAACTGCGTCTGGAGATCGAGGATGGCGACCCACCTATGGGGATGGACCAGGCCGGAAAAGTTTTCCGGCTCTACTCCCTCCTCACCGCGCTTGCGAATCAAGACACCGCCACCATTGAGGAGCTCGGCGACTCTTTAGATGCCGAGTTCAAGACCGCCCTGCGAAACATCTTGGCCCAAAAAGGCGAACGCAACGCTATCGAGCAGCGTTGGCTCGATCGCCTAGTGAGTGAAGTGCGCAATCCCGCTCTAGCTCATCTGGCTCCCTTGGGACACGGCGTTCCTTTGACGCCTCCTCCGGGTGGAGCCGCCGTTGCTGGCGGACTCATCAACAAGCATGATGTTGAGGTCATTTACGAAACCGAAGACGGGCAAATTTTGACAGATATCAGCGGCGGAGACTACGAAATCGTCGAGGAGGAAGTCGAGATCGATCCAGAGGACGAGAATTTCGAATACGTCTGGATCGAAGAAGAAGTGGAAGTCGAAAGCCCTCCGCCACAGACCCCTGACGATCGGCTTACCTAGACTCTCAGCTTTTAGCGCTGGAAGCCGCCACGATTCGCGGTCGCCGTGCGAACGTTTTGACTCCAACGATCGAGATTCACCGTACTGTCTCGGCTCGGTTCGCGAGTGGCGTTGCGGTGGGACAGGAGTGCGGCAAGATGCACCAGATCGTCGGTGGGAACATCTCCCGTCGGCAGGCCCTGAAATTCTTCTTCCAAAAAATGAGTCGAGAAGTCGCCGGCCTGAAATCGGGGATGCGAAAGCAGCCAATGATGAAAGGGCAGCGAAGTGGCAAACCCCGCGAGTTCGAATTCACAGAGGGCTGTCAGTGCCCTTTGTATCGCCGTCTCCCTATCTCGTCCCGTCACCACGAGCTTGGCTAGCATCGAATCAAAGTCGTTGGGAACGGAATACCCCTCGTAGAGATGAGTGTCCACGCGAACTCCAGGACCGCACGGCAGTCTCAGCCATTCCACGGTGCCCACCGACGGAGTGAAATTGTGATTGGGGTCTTCGCAGGTGATCCGACACTCGATAGAGTGTCCTCGGACCTGGACCTGGTCTTGCTTGATAGAAAGTGGGTAGCCTGCAGCGATCCGAAGCTGCTCGGCGACAATATCGATTCCTGTAACCTCTTCGGTGACTGGGTGTTCTACTTGCAGTCGGGTGTTCACCTCAAGAAAATAGAAAGATTGGTTTTCGTCAACTAAAAATTCGAAAGTGCCGGCGCTCGAGTATCCAGCTTCTCTCGCTCCTCTCACGGCGGCGTCGCTCATGGCTTGACGCGTTTTGTCGTTGATGAAAGGAGAGGGCGCTTCTTCGAGCATCTTCTGAAAACGACGTTGGATGCTGCACTCACGCTCACCTAAAGCGATCACATTTTGGTGGTGGTCTGCCAGAATCTGGATCTCAACGTGTCGTGGCTTGGCGATATATTTTTCTAAATAGACGGAGTCGTTTCCGAACGATGCAGCGGCCTCTCTTTGGGCCTGGGGAAAGCCGATGCGGAGCGCTTCGACGGAATCGGCCCGCCGCATTCCGCGTCCTCCTCCGCCGCCGGCGGCTTTCACCAGGACGGGATACCCAATCGTCTCGGCAAGCCGCAGGGCATCCTCGAGATCTTCGCAAGGCCCGTCGGAGCCGGGTACCAAGGGTAGATGCGCGCGACTCATCACTTCTCGAGCTTTGTTCTTGTCCCCCAGGGCAGCGATCACTTCTGGAGTTGGTCCCACAAAAATCAAACCGGCGTCCCGACAGGCCGTGGCGAAGGCGGCATTCTCGGAAAGGAATCCATAGCCGGGATGAACCGCCTCGCAACCGGTACGCAGTGCCGTATTCACGATCTGTGGAATATCTAGATATGCTGTTCTCGGAGAGGCCTCGGGTTGCGCGGTCAGTTCCGCGGCGAAATCGGCCAAGCGAATTCCAAGGCTTTGCTGGTCCACCGCGTGGAAACCTAAGACCGAAGTGATGCCGAGGGTCCGGCAAGCCCGCAGGACGCGACACGCGATCTCTCCGCGATTGGCTACAAAGAGTTTCTTAAACAAACTGGGGATCCGTATAAACGTAGAGGCGCTCAATCAGACTGCCTCGGATGTCGAAGACGGCGCAAAAGCGAAGTCCGCGAAAGGCTTCCTGGTTTTTGGTTCGTCCGCTTTTGGTACCTTCCACAACAATGTTGCTGCCGGCCGCGATATAGCTGAAGTTATCGACGTCGAAGTCCAGCAATTCAAGGCTGCTGTGGAGGTTCTTGGACCACTGCTCGTAAGCTGTGATCCCCTCTTGGACTCCGAATCCTGGGAAGAAAAATTCGACCTCGGGCGATATCATGTCGCTCATGTCTTTTTTCGCGATCAGGTGAGCGAAGAACCGCTTCGTCAAGGCAATCATATCATCGTACTCATCTACATTCATCGGACCCACACCTCGCATTTCTGGTAGGCGAAGCTTTAAGGCCCACACGGGCGCCTCCTTCACGCCTCTTAACCTTTCTTCGCTTCCCACCACTTCTTGAAATGCCTGGAACTGCGACGCCACCAGATCCGTAGGGCATCGTTGTCTGGACTATCTTGCATCGTCCTAAAAAAAGAGAGTAGGAGACTGGTGCTGGGCCGGTCCGTGGTTTTCTTCGACATCATGGCGCTCAAGAGCGCATCGAGTTGAGGGCTGAGGTCGGCGTTGAGAGAGCAGGCGCTGGGATGGTCGAAGCGAAACTCTTTGGGCTCATAGAGAGTAGCGGCGCGATGGAGGGTGACTCCCAACGCGTAGACGTCCGAGGCGGGTTCTGACCGACCTTGGTACTGTTCCGGCGGGGCGAATCCCGGCGTTCCGTAAGCGGTTGTGTCGCCCGCTTTGGACGGGCGAATCGAGCGGGCAATTCCGAAGTCGATCAGCTTGACCTCGCCATCGAGGGTGACCATAACATTGGCGGGTTTGAGATCTCTGTAAATCACTGGGGGGGTTCGATGATGGAGATAGTGTAGGGTTTCGCTCAAACCGAGCCCAAGTTCCACCACGCGATCTTGCGGTAGCGGCACGCTTCTCTTGCAGAGAATTCCTTCTAAGGTGGGACCCTCCACGCGCTCCATCACGAGGTAATCGCGGTCGTCGATCGTAAAGTGATCGACGACTTGGGGTAAGGATCGGTGACGCAAACCCTTGAGCAGTTCTGCTTCACGCGCGAAAGTGTGGCGAGCTTCTTCGAATTCTTCGATGGGGAGGGCGGAGTAGTCGACCTCCTTGACGGCCCAGACAGCACCACGAAGTTTGGTGTCACGAGCGAGATAGACACGCCCGGTCGCTCCTTCCCCAAGAATTCGCTCAAGACGATATCGCCCAGCCACCACCCGACTTTTCACTTGACCTCTGTTCGGCTTCCACCGGTTGCCGCCTGCATCCGCTGTTCACGACAGCGCTTGAAAGCCTTGACCTTTAGGCGCAAGGGTAATGATGGTAGCAAAGAGAATCTAGATAATGTGCTTAAAGGTCAAACTCTTCTCGAGGGTCGATACAAGATAGTGAAAATCCTCGGACAGGGGGGGATGGGTGCCGTCTATCTCGCCGAGGACCAGCGACTGCCGACCAAATGGGCCATCAAGGAGATGAAGCGAGACGGGCTCACCGAGACGGAACTGACTGAGGCCGCCGAACTGTTTCGGACGGAAGCCCGACTCCTGTCAGACCTCCGCCACCGCAATCTGCCCCGCATTGTGGATTTTTTCCAGCAGAACGTCCAGCTATATCTCGTGATGGACTTCATCGAAGGCGAGACTCTCGAAGCCAGACTGGCAAAAGATGGGCCACTGTCTCTGTCTTCAGCCTTGGATCTGTGCCTACAGATATCAGACGTCTTGGACTATCTTCACACCCGCAAGGAACCGGTGGTTTTCCGCGATTTTAAGCCGGGCAATGTGATGTTGACTCCGCAAAATGAAGTCAAGCTGGTGGATTTCGGGATCGCCCGTATTTTTCGGCAGGATCAGAGCACGGATACAAAGGCTCTGGGGACTCCAGGATACGCGGCGCCCGAACAGTATGGCAAAGGGCAGTCGGGACCTCGGACCGACCTCTACGCCTTCGGAGCGACGATACATCACGCCCTGACTGGGCGGGACCCGACCGAGGAGCCTTTTGTGTTTCCCCCGCTGACGGATTTTCGACAAGACTTACCGCTCGAGTTCGTAGCCTTGCTCGAGTCCTGCATTAGTATGCAACCGAACGGTCGGCCGGAATCGGCGTTCGCTATAAAGCGAGAACTAGAGCAGATGTTGGGGTACACAGGATCCTCAGCGCTCGCCGCGGGAAGACCCACCACCACAAGGTTGGAGGCCATAGTCGCCCAGCCACCCACCGGCACTGTACCGATCGGCGCGCCGCCCTTAGGTGGTTTGGCGACCGCTCCCGGCACGCTCCCCTTGGATACCCACCGGACAACTTCTGCGGCCTCGACACCGTCTGTGACGTTTGTTCCCAACGCCCTTATGTTCAGAGACCTAGCCGTCGGGCACAAGGCGACCGCGCGTTTGCGGGTCAAGGCGAGCCACAACATCTCGCTGGTCTGCAACTCTCCCCAGTTAAAGGTCGATCCTGGGACATTGGGACCTGGCACCCATACCATTACCGTGACCCTAGACACTCAGGGGCTTGAACCGAAGGCGGTCTATCGCGGAGCGGTCGAAGTGACCGAGGCCGAGGACGCGGATCTCCCAGTAGAGGCTCACATGAAAGCTCCGCGGGCCACCACGGGAACAGTCCTGAGCGCTTACACCTTAGCTCTTTGCACCCTGATTCCATTCCTTAACTATCTTTGCACGGTGGTTCTCGCCGTGATCTGTCTTTCCACCGCAAAACCTCAACGTGCAAGCTTGAAGATTCCGTGGAGACTCTCGTTTTTCTTCAGCTTTTCTTGGACCTGTCTCTTTGTGGCTATTGGCTTTGGCATGGCGAATATGGACTGGTCTACCTTCACGAGCAAACTTTGATCCCGATACTAGAATGAAGTCGAAGGGCCAACAGAGAAGGTGAGTCCATGAGCGTCGGAGAGACTATTGTAATCTGCCAGATCTGCCAACATGAGAATGAACCTGACCAGCGGTTCTGCGACGAATGTGGGGTTGAACTCAGTTCGGTCGAAGCCGAAGTCGTGGCACCAGAGACTGGAAACACCTTGGCCGCGGGGTCTGTCGTGCTGAACTCCCAAGGACAGGAGGTCGTGGTCGGTGCGGTGGTGAGCCTCGGACGACTCAACCGCTACGGGTCTCAATCTGGGGGAGACGAGGGGATTCTCCTTGAAGAATCAACTTCAGCGACCGGTTTCTTAGAGGCACGCCTGTCCACTCTCAAGAGTCTAGAAGACGTAGCGGGGCTGTGGTATCCCGAAGAAACTTTTTCTTTCGAAGACCGGACTTACGCGTTTGGGAAAACGCCAGATTTTCCCACCCTCGAGGCCCGCGTTAGGCAAGACGGTGCCCTCGACTCCGAACAGGTTCGGGCCCTCGCCGGTTGTCTAGGGCGACTCATCGCCGAAATCCATGAACGTTCGTTTTTGGCCCGCTCCTTTCATCCTGGACGATTGTGGTGGGACGGCGACGCAGAATTAGTGGTCGAAAACCTCGACCGAATCGTTCGTTCGGATGCTTCAGGAGAAGACTTTCAAGTTGTCAACGGCTTCTCCCCGCCTGAGGCTTATGGTGTGGGAGCCAGTACGGTCGGGGTTCCAGGGGATCTCTATTCGGTGGGTGCCGTGTTGCACTTCGCGGCCTCAGGTCAGCGAACGGACCTCGAAAGTCGCGAAAACTTCTTCAATTTCCCTCTCCTTAAAGAACTCGACGACGCTGTCCTAAAAAGCGCTATTGAGCGCCTCACCGCCAAGAACGTGGATCATCGACTAGCCACAGCTCAGGAATTTCTAGACTTCTTAGAGCAGACGGAGCTACCGGCTCCGCCGAAAGCTTCCAGGCCCGAAGCGAACGACGCACCAGATCCTGGACCGTCCGGCCCACCACGAACGAGGGTCGAAAAGGGGGTCGAGACTTCGAGCCAGGGATCGGTCGGATGCGATTACGATATCTTTTTGCAAAGTCATGTTGGCTGTGTCCGTTCCATCAACCAGGACGCCTGTTTGAAAATGCGCTTTACCTCGATTGAAAAGTCTCACCCAAGCGAAACCCACCTACTGGTTATGGTCGACGGAATGGGCGGGGAAGCCGAAGGAGATAAGGCTGCTTCCCTAGCTCTGCGAACCATCGCCCAAGAAGTCGTTGGGACCAATCTCACCTTGAACGACCAGAGAGCAACCTCTCCCCTCCTTCCGGTGACCACTCGAGAGCGAAACATGTATCTTTTGGAGCGGGCACTCAAGAAGGCGAACCGGACCATTTACGACTACGCCGAGCGCGACGTCGGACGGCGTGGGATGGGATGTACCATCACTTCTTGCTTGTTGGAATCCGACGAGGTAACCATCGGCCATGTGGGTGACACCCGCGCCTACATGTGGCGCGACGGTACTCTCACTCGGCTGACCACAGACCACTCTTTGGTTGGACGCCTTGTTGAGATGGGCCAACTCACCGAGGAAGAGGCTCGCAATTCCCCTCAGCGGTCCATTATTTACCGCGCGATGGGAACCAACCCGGACGTAGAGGTGGACCTCTATCATCAAGAACTCCAACCTGGGGATCGCCTTATGGTCAGCTCTGATGGTGTTTGGGAGTACTTTATGAACGAGGAACTGGAGGGGATCATGGGCGTTGATGAGTCCCCCGAGTTTATCGCCAATCGGTTGGTAGAAATTTGCTTATCCAGAGGAGCCGACGACAACGCCACCTTGGCCGTCGTTTTCGCAGTGGCTCGTAACGCATAGGACTTTGCCCGCACCTTCGGGAAGGGCGAATGCACCTGGGAAATGAGAGAGGAAAATCCGTGCCTGAAGTTCACTTACAATCCCACTTGAGTTACCGGAATATTGCGGTGACCAGTGAGAATAAACTCGTCTACCTCTTGGTGGACGTAGCGCCTTCGGGCGGCTTGGGCCTCGGCCCAGCGGCGCTCAATATGGCTATCGTTCTTGACAAGAGCGGTTCCATGTACGCCCAGGACAAGTTGGAGTATGTCATAACCGCGGTAGGCCACGTCATGGAGAAATTGCGGGCCAGCGATATCTGCTGCGTGATAGCGTTCGCCGACAAGGCACGCGTTCTCATTCCCGCTTCCCAGATTTACGATCGGGAGTCCGCTCGACGGATGGTTCGTAACATTGACTCCATCGATGTCGGTTCGGGTACGGAGATGCTCAACGGGATTCGCGCGGCAAATGATGAGCTACGCAAAAACCTCTCCGCTGAACGCATGAACCACATGATTCTATTGACTGATGGTCTGACGTTGCACGAAAATGCTTGCAAAGAAGCCTGCATGATGGCGGCCTCGGAGGGGATTTCGTGCTCCACCATCGGGGTCGGCGACGACTTCAACGAACAGTTTTTGCTCGATATCGCGACGGCTTGTCGCGGAACGTCCTATTATATTGACATTCCTCGAGATATTACACAGATTTTTGACCAGGAATTGCGCGGAGTGCAGAACGTCGTCGTCCGCCACCCCAGGCTGTCTCTGAAGCTTTCTCGAGACATTACGATCCGCAAAGCGTACAAAGTGAAGCCTATGATCAATGATCTCGGAGCCCTCCCAACCGCCGATCGCACCGCCACGCTCGATCTCGGAGAACTGCAGAAGAATGAGACTCAGAGCTATCTCTTCGAACTCGTTCTCCCGTCGCGTAAACCGGGCACTTATCGCCTGGCGAAAACCGAGGTCCTGTACGATATCCCGGAACTGGGCCTTAAAGATAAAAGTGTGGAAGAGGAAGTGTTGATCACCTATACCGATGATCAGTCGGCCGCTTCGGTGGTTTCACCTCAGGTCATGGGAATCGTCGATGCGGTATCAGTTTTCCGTCAGCAAACCCGTGCCCTCGAATTCGCCGCTTCTGGAGATAGAGGTAAGGC
>JBBKWP010000042.1:0-6146 GCA_037968995.1 Candidatus Xenobia bacterium | reverse complement strand
GTGGTGGGCAGCCAGATGATCTACGCGATCTGTATCTTTCTCCTGGCCAACGAGCTGCCCAAGAGCTCTCACGTTGAGCGGACCTGATCTCTCCCGAGTCGTTCCAATGCCCAAGACGAGGCCCACCCAAAGAAACTCCGTCTTGATCTCTACTGTGCAAGGCCTGTGATTGTTGGCCTGCCACGAGGTCTCCACCCATCTGCACGCTTGTGCACCAAACCGTCTCGACAGCCCGCTTCGCATCGGGTCGGCAAATTAAGGATGCACTTTTATGAATGAATCAAACAACGACCCTGAACTACACCGCAAGCTTTCCTGGTCTCTCCTGCTGCTCAGACTCAGCTCCTTTCTGGTTGTTTTTATGTGGACTGCCGACAAGTTTGTCAATCCCGAACATGCAGCCAAGATCTTTAAGGTTTTCTACAAAATAGACGGACTCTCAAATGTCTTGGCTTACACTATCGGGAGCGTCCAGATGCTCATTCTATTGGCCTTTCTGGTGGGATTCCAAAGGGGGATCTCTTACGGCCTGGTGCTGCTCATGCACACGGTGTCTGCTCTCAGTTCTTTTCCTAAGTACCTCGACCCATGGTCGAATCTACTCTTCTTCGCCGCTTGGCCGATGCTGGCCGCCCTGTTTGTGGTGTACTGGATGCGAGAGTATGACACTTATTCTGTCGACGGTCGCCGCGTGGCCAGACAGTGAGCTCAAAAGCGTAACCCGTGAAGCAAGCCCACTACGGCCGCGGTCTGAAGACAGGCCAGATTTCCACTCCACAGGCTTCGCCATGTTAAGGAGGCTATCTGGCGCTGACGCTCCGGCATGATAGCTGACAGCCCTCCAACAATGATACCGAAGCTCCCGAAATTGGCGAAACCGCAGAGGGCGTAGGTTAAAATCGTTCTGGTCTGATCGGAGAACTGTCCTCCGGTCTTGGCGAGTTCTAAATAGGCCACGAATTCGTTCAGCACGATCTTGGTACCCAAGAGTCGGCCTGCCTCGAGCGACTCCGCCCAGGGAACGCCGGTCAAGAAAATGATAGGTCGTACGAGGTAACCCAACAGAGTTTGCAACGTCAGACCGTCCGAGAGGGCGCCCAAACCCCGATTAACGAGATAAACGGCCGAAAAAGCTGTTAGCAACACGGTGACCACAGAGATCACGACCCGCATGCCCTCCTCACCGCCGCGAAGCAGAGCGTCAACACCGTCCCTGTAGGAAGACTGAGGCAGGGTCGCGACTTCCGCCGTGAGTTCGCTTTCTGGGGGGATCATGAGATGAGCCATCATAAGCGCCGCCGGGACACTCATGATCGAAGCCACCAATAGGTGCGAGATCGGATTGTCCACGACATCGGTCAGGACGCTGGCGTACAGGATCAAGACGGCGCCGGAAACAGTGGACATGGAGCAGGTCACGAGAGCCAAAAGCTCTGAGCGTGACATTCCCAAGAGGTACGGCCGCACCAATAGGGGAGCTTCGATGGTTCCCAGAAAAACGGTTCCGGCTGCCCCCAGCCCCAGAGACCCAGAGATCCCAAGCGAACGCTTGAGCAGCCAAGCCAAAGCGCGTACGACGGCCGGAATGACACCCCAATGGAAAAGAAGAGCCGAGAGAGCGCTGACCACGATGATAAGAGGCAAGACTTGAAAGACGACAATGAAACTGTGCTCTGGGTGAGCAGCCTGAAAAGGAGCTTCGCCTCCGGCGAGATACCCGAACAGATAAATAGCCGCCTGTTGAGTGACCTCTTGGAGGACCTGCACTCCTTGGCCGAGGGCGGCAAAGGGCGCTGTTAAAATCGGCATTTTCAGGAACAAGACGGCCAGTACAATTTGGGCTACCAAGGCTTTGATGACAAAGCGAACAGAAACACGGCCACGGTCCTCACAAAAGAGGAAAGCCAGAGCGGGAAAGGTCACAAGTCCTAGCAGCGAGATCATTGAAATATTAGTCCTTGCTCCAATCCGGCTCGTTTGAGATGAGACGTACGCTGTGTTCTTGAAATCTCAGACTTCATTCTTCTCTTGGGCGTTATGGCGACTGTTGTCCGCCATAACCCTCGTGCGAATCCACGAAGAGCAACAGTGAGTTGAGCTTCCGTCTGAGATACGAGCCTCGTTCGGGGCTTCCTGGCCGGGGAACTCCCCGCTCGATGAAATTTCGCATCATACATGGAACCAGGTTACTATAGGGCTGTTGAGAGTTCGTGAAGCCCGAGAAGCTGAGCGCCTCCAGTGCAGTGGGCAAGGAACTGTCTGTATGTGAAGTACCGTAATCCGTAACCGCTTGCTTCCACCATTCGACGCACAAATCACAAGGAGACAGCATGACCGACACCCAGCAAGCATTTATTATTCCCCTAAAAGACGGACCTCTTCGGGTCTCAGGCCTGGAATCTCTAGAAGGAGATAAGGGTTCCATCGAGGTGGAAAAGGAAATTATGCTCTGCCGCTGTGGTCAATCAGCCAATAAACCCTTTTGTGATGGTGCTCATGTGAAGGCGGAGTTTAAGGGTGAGAGTGGTCCCAATGAAGACAACGAGCGACTCAACTTTCCAGGAGAGCCCGTCACCTTCTATGAGAACGTCGCCATCTGCTCGCACGCCGGTTACTGTGCGAGCGGCAAACCTGACGAGTGGAAGAAGGACCACAGCGATGATGAGATCATCGCAATGTGTCAGAAGTGTCCGTCGGGCGCTCTGAGCTACGCGATCGACGGGAAAGAGTATCGGGACCGAGACCATCCAATGAAGATCTCGATAGAAAAAGACGGACCCTTCCGGGTTCAGGGGCGAATCGAGCTTAGGAACACGGTATGGGGCGAAGGCGCTTCTCGCGAACACTATACCCTTTGTCGCTGCGGCGCTTCCAAAATGAAGCCGTTTTGCGATGGTTCTCACGATGAGGTATGGAAGAACGGCGAAGACGCTTTCAAGCTCAAAGCCGGTGCCGAAGAGGCCAAGGCCACCCCTCTTGAGCCCCACGTGGCCACCATTCATCAGATGGCTCGCGGTGGTGTCGAAGAGTTGGGAGAGGATGGCCCAATGACCGCCATGGGTCCTCCTCGAACAGAACTTCCGAGTTGGGACAAGATCCAGATCATGGTCGCCCAACTGGATCCCCCACCCCTTCAGAATGATGTCGAGGTGAAAACGGAACTCGTCATCGGCCCGAAGGCCGCCCGACCTCTGGGCCTGGATATCCCCATTTTCGTTTCTGACATGAGTTTCGGGGCACTTTCTGAAGAGGCCAAGATTTCCTTGGCCACCGGTGCTCATCGAGCGGGCACAGGCATCTGCTCTGGAGAGGGCGGGATGCTGCCGGAAGAGCAAGCGGCCAATAGCCGCTATCTCTACGAACTCGGCTCTGGAAAACATGGCTATACTGAGGACCTGCTACCCAAAATTCAAGCTTTCCATTTCAAGTGCGGACAGGCTGCCAAGACCGGTACGGGGGGGCATTTACCGGCCTGCAAGGTGACGGAAAAGATCGCTGAAGTTAGAGGTATCGATCCAGGAACCGCCTCGATCTCGCCCCCGACCTTTAAGGACCTGACAACTGTCCGGGACTTCAGGGAGTTCGCGGATCGCGTGCGAGAACTC
The DNA here is from genome assembly GCA_037968995.1 of Candidatus Xenobia bacterium. Lineage (GTDB taxonomy): Bacteria > Vulcanimicrobiota > Xenobia > Xenobiales > JADMJV01 > JAEXNA01. Next base: position 2,541 of record JBBKWP010000042.1, on the reverse strand, counting down.
ACTGGAGGAATACCCATCGGTTTTAAGATCTCGGCCAATCATCTCGAGAAGACCATCGACTTTGCTGTTGAAGCCTCCGCCGACTACATTATTCTGGACGGTCGCGGCGGGGGGACTGGCGCCGCCCCTACACTTTTTCGAGACCATATCTCCGTACCCACCATACCGGCCTTGGCCCGTGCCCGAAGACATCTCGATAAACTGGGTAAGACCGGGGAGGTGACCCTTATCATTACCGGGGGATTAAGAATTCCGGCTGACTACATTAAAGCCTTAGCCCTGGGAGCCGATGGCGTAGCTTTGGCTAATGCCGCCATTCAGGCTATAGGATGTATTGGGGCAAGAATATGCAACACCAACCGGTGTCCCGCTGGTATCGCAACCCAAGATCCAGCTCTCAGGGCTCAACTCAACATCGAACGTTCAGCAACACGCTTGCACAACTTCTTTCAAGCCGCTGTAGGCCAGATGAAAACCATGGCACGAGCCTGTGGTCATCACGACCTGAGCCAGTTCAACGCCAACGATCTCTCTACGTTTTATAAAGACATGGCAGAACTTTCGGGAGTCGAATATTCAGGAATGAGATGAAGTCCGGGTGTGTTTGGGGTGGTTCGCGGACAGAGCCGAGAAGACCCTGAGCTAGCTGTCACTCTCAGCGTCCTCTTGAGACTGTTCCGATTTGGTCGAGAGCTTCCGGCCCCTGACCCGGTTCATGATCTTTTTGGCGGCGATCGGGAACAGCCCCAAGATCACGAAGGAAATGATGAGTTTGGGGCTGAGAATGCCCGAAACGGACTCCAGTTGCCCCAATTGTGTGCCGGCGTTGACGAAGACGATGGTGCCGGGCAACATTCCGATCTGGCTGACCAGAAAGAACGTCAAGGCCCTCATTGGGGTGAGCCCCATCACCAAATTGATGACGAAAAAGGGCACAGCCGGGATAAGTCGGAGCGTGAAGAGGTACATGGCGCCTTCTCGTTCGATGCCTCTGTTGATCTCTTTGAGCTTCTCTGCGAACTTGCTCTGAATGGTGTCGCGCAACAGGTACCGAGAGGCGAAGAAGGCCGAGGTGGCTCCGATGGTGCTGGCAAAGGAGACCAGCAGCGTCCCCAACGGGAGACCGAAAATCGCGCCGCCGGCCAAAGTCATGATGGCAGCCCCGGGAAGCGAAAGGGCGGTCACCACAACATAGATGAGAAAGTAGATGCCGCCGGTGACCACAGGTTTGGCGTCGTAGAGACCTACCAGCATGTCCCGCTGGCCCTTGAGGTAGGCAAAACTCAAATATTGCTTGAGATCAAAGGCGAAGAAGGCGATGACAAGAGACAGTAGGAGCAGTATCAGGGCTCCTCTTTTAAAATTCTGCATTGCTTATTGGATGCTCACTAGACCGCGCAAAAGCTTGCGCACTGTGGGTGTCATTCGGGTCTTGTTGTATTGGTCGCCGATCTGGCGAACCGCCTCGGCGGCCGTTGGATAGGGATGAATCACGTTGGCCAGTTTGGAGAGTCCTGTTCCGCTTTGCATGGCCAGAGTGATCTCGCTGATCATGTCTCCGGCGTTGGCCCCGACGATCGTCGCCCCCAAAATTTGGTCACTCCCCTTTCGCACGTGAACCCGCACGAATCCCTCGGTCTTTTCATCGACGATGGATCGGTCTACGTCTTTGAAGTAGCGAGTGAAACTCTGAAAAGGGATCTTGCGTTCGGTGAGGTCTCCCTCATAAAGACCGACGTGAGCCAGTTCTGGGTCGGTGTAGGTGCACCACGGGATGATCAGTTCGCTGAACTTGGCATGGCCAAAGAACAAGGCGTTTCGAACGACCATGCGGGCCATGAAGTCTGCCGTGTGAGTGAACTGATACTTGGTAGCGACGTCGCCCACGGCGAAGATGTGTTTGGCGGTGGTACGAAGGTTGTCATCGACGGTGATGCCCCTGCCTGGGTGAAAGTCGACACCGACCGTCTCAAGACCCATTCCTCGCACATTGGGCTTTCTGCCGGTGGCTACCAAAAGGACGTCAAACTCGTACTCTCGGCCGTCTTCAAGGAGCAAGGTCACGGGCGCATAGGTTTGTCCCTCGGACTTGGTCCCAGAGGCGCGAACCGACTTGTAGGTAGATCCCGTAACGAAGGTCAAGCCGTCTTTCTCCAAAGAGGTTTGCACCACGGCGGCGGCCTCGGCGTCCTCCTTTGGCAACAGCCTGTCAGAGCGAGAAAAGAGGGTCACCTGGGAGCCAAAACGTTGAAAAGCCTGAGCCATCTCAACACCGATCACACCCGTTCCCACCACGCCAATCCGAGGCGGTAGCTCAGTCAGGTTGAAGAGGTTCATGTTGGTGTAGAAAGGGACATCCGAGAGCCCCGGAATGGACGGCACCGCGGGCGTGCCCCCGGTCGCGATACAGCACTTGTTGAATTGGAGCGTCTTGCCGTTGACTTCCACCGAGTTCGAGCCCGAGAAAACAGCCCGGCCCAAAAAGACGTCGATACCCATTTCGTCGGCGAAACGTTCGGCCGCATCGTGCTTGGAGATATG